>JBEQBS010000016.1:0-21514 GCA_041639675.1 Rubritepida sp.
GCTGTATGAACGACCCTCGGAAGGCCAAGCCCCAACGGGGCCCCCGCGGCGCATTTCCCGCGACGCGCAGCGCCGCGGGAAAAGTGGCGTGGGGATCAATCCCTGGTGGCGGCCCCCAGCTCGGCGACCAGCTCGTCCTCCAGCGTGATCTCCTCCTCGCGGGCGATCTCCTCGCCGCGGGCCTGCTTCTCGGCTTCCTCGGCGGAGCGCGCGACGTTGACGATCACCGGCAGCAGCACCTCCGGGTGCAGCTCCACGCGCACCGTGGTGAGGCCCAGCATCTTGATCGGCTGCTCCAGCAGCACCTGCTGGCGGTTCACGTTCAGCCCGGCGGCCTTGCAGCCATCGGCGATGTCGCGCACCGAGACGGAGCCGTACAGGTTGCCACCCTCGCCGGCGGAGCGGATGAGGGTGACGGAGAGCCCCTCCATGCGCTCGGCGATGCGCTCGGCCTCCTCGCGGCGCTTGAGGTTCTGCGCCTCCAGCTGCACGCGGTCGGTCTCGAATTTGGCGATGTTGGCCTTGGTGGCGCGGATCGCCTTGCCCTGGGGCAGGAGGAAGTTGCGCGCGTAGCCGGGCTTCACCTTCACCAGCTCGCCCATCTGGCCGAGCTTCTCGACACGCTGCATCAGGATCAGGTCAATCATGGTTTCAGTCTCGCATCAGGTTGGGGGCGGCGCCGCGCGCCGCCGGATCTGTTCGTAGAGGCCCAGGCCGACCATCAGCGGGGCCATGACTTGCAGGAAGACCAGCATCAGCACCCAGAAGCCCGCCAGGAAGGCCAGCTTGCCGCGCAGCCGGGCATGGACGGCGAGCACGCCGACCAGGAAGAGCGGCACCAGCAGGATCAACAGCGCCGACAGCGCCACCGCCCCGCCCACCGCCAGCCAGGCGCCCAGCGCCAGGGCCGGCAAGGGCAGGTACCAGCCGGGCAGCCGCACCTCCTCCGCCGCCGGCGCCTCCCAGCCGGCCAGGCCCCGGCGGCGCAGCAGGGACTGGGCCAGCAGCCCGTTGCCCACCATCACCGCCGCCAGCCAGAAGCCGGCCGCGGCCGCCTTCACCTGCGCCACCTGCTCGGCCATGCCATCCGGCAGGTCCAGGCCCATGCGGGCGATGCCCATCTCCACCGCCTGCTTCATCTCCGCCTCCAGGTCCGGGACCAGGAGGGAGAGGATGAGCAGCACGGCGAGCGGCCAGAGCCCCAGCACCGCCAGCGGCACGGACAGCGCGAGGCGCGGCCCCTGCCCGGTGGCCAGCGCCAGGATCACCGCCGCCGGCAGCCCGAAGGCCGCCAGGTGGATGGCGAAGCCCAGCAGCGGGCTGAACACCAGCATGGCCAGCCCGGCGCCGGCCGCCGCGTAGATGGCGGCGCGCCCCCCGAAGGCCAGCCCCGCCAGCATCAGCGGCAGCGGCGTGGCCCAGAGGAGGACGCCACCCAGCGGCAGCCCGCGCAGCGCCCAGAGCATGCACAGGGCCGAGCACGCGCCGGCGGCGGCCGCCGCCAGCGATGCCGGGCTGCCGAACAGCCCGCCCTGCGCCTGCCCGCTCATGGGTGCGGCCTGTCCCGTGTCAGTCGTTGATGACGTAGGGCAGCAGCGCCAGGAAGCGGGCGCGCTTGATGGCCTGCGCCAGCTCGCGCTGCTTCTTGCCGCTGACCGCGGTGATGCGGGCGGGCACGATCTTGCCGCGCTCGCTCAGGAAGCGGCTCAGCAGGCGCACGTCCTTGTAGTCGATCTTCGGGGCATTCGCGCCGGAGAACGGGCAGGACTTCTTGCGCCGGTAGAAGGGGCGGCGGGCGCCAACGGCCGTGCGGCGGTTGGCGATGTTCGGCTCGGCGGTCTCGCTCATGGTCTCAGACCTCCTCGTTCAGGTTCATGTCCATCTCGTCCCGCGGGCGGGCGCGGAACTCCTCGCGGTCGTCCCGCCCGCCGCCGGTGCGGCCGGAGGAGAAGCGACCGGCGGGCTTCGGCCCGCGGAAGCCGCGCTCGCGGTCGTCGCCGCGCTTGGCGAGGATGGCGGAGGGCTCGTCGCTGAGGGTCTCGATGCGCACGGTCATCTCGCGCAGCACGTCCTCGTTCAGGCCCAGCTGGCGCTCCACCTCGTGGATGGCGGGCGCGGGCGCCTCGATGCCCAGCAGCATGTAGTGGCCCTTGCGGTTCTTCTTGACCTTGTAGGCCAGGCCCCGCAGGCCCCAGTACTCGCGCTTCTTCACCTCGCCGCCACCCTCGGTGATGACGGCGGCCATGGCGTCGGCGATGGCCTCGACCTGCTGCTGGGTGACGTCGTTGCGCGCGATGAACACGCATTCGTAGAGCGGCATGGTATCTCCCTGTGGATGCTCAGCCCCGGCGGCTGCCAGGATGACGGCGCGCGAACGGGCATAGCCGCGGGCATGCCAATGCCGGCGGCAGGGTGCGGGGCGTAAAGCACGGGCAGGCCGCGGAGTCCAGCGCCCGCGTCAGCGCGCCCCGCGGGCGATTCCCAGCACGGCGTGGCGCGCGATGGTCTCGGCCGGCAGGGCGGTGGTCTTGGCCTGGCGTTCTGCGCGCAGCAGGGCGGCGCCCAGCGCCTCCAGCCGCGCCGCCGGCCACTTGCGCAGGGCGCGCTCCATGCCCGGCTTGCTTTTCCAGAACACCGGCGGGCGCAGGGCGCCCACCGCATCGGCCGGGCTGGCGCCGCCGGCCACCGCCAGGGCGGCCAGGTGCAGGCGCTGGGCGTGGCGCAGCGCGGCGCGGATGACCTGGATGGGGTTCGCGCCCTCGGCCGTCGCGCGGGCGATGGCGCGGTCGGAAGCGGCGGCATCGCCCTGGCTGGCGGCCAGCAGCGCCTCGTCGAGGTCCAGCAGGGAGCCCTCGCCCAGCACCGCCATGGCGTCCTCCACCGCGATGCGCGCGCCGGGCTCGGCGTGCAGGGCCAGCACCTCCAGGGCGCGGCGCATCGCCAGCCGGTCCTCGCCGGCGCGCTCGGCCAGCCAGTCCAGCGCCTCGGGCTCGGCATTCGCGCCCAGCTCGCCCAGGATGCGGCCGATGCTGGCCTTCAGCTCCGCCCCGCGCTCGGCATAGCATTCGATGACGGCGCCGCGCGTGTGGGCGGAGACGGCGCCATGCAGCTTGCCGGACTTCTTCAGCCCCGGCGCCTCCATCACCACCAGCCCGGGGCCGGGCCCCTCCAGCGCGGCCTTCGCGGCATCGGCCCAGGCATCCTTCGCGTCACGCACCCGCACCGCCACGCGCCCGCCCATCAGCGGCTGGGCGCTGGCCATGGCCGCAAGCGCCCCGGCATCGCGCTGCGCCTCGCGCCCCGCCTCCTCGCGGCACAGGGGGTCGTCGCCGGCCACGGCGCGCACCAGGGTGGCGGCGCGCTCGCTCACCAGCCCGTCATCGTCGCCGAGCAGCAGCACCACGCGGCAATCCGGCGGCGGCGCCGCGAGGAAGGCGGACAGCCGGCGCGGATCGAGCTTCCCGGCCATCAGGCCCCGGGGCGACGGGACAGCGCGAGGGCCACGCCCTGGATGATGCGCTCCGACAGCTCCTCGCGCAGCCGCGCCTGCATCGCCTCGCCCGAGATCTCGGAGGCGTAGAACTGCAGGTCGGGGATGTTGAAGCTGTCCAGCGTGCGGGCGCGGCCGCGCTCGATGACCACGGGGATGTCGGCATCGGTGGACAGCACCCAGTCGGCATTCACGACGAAGCGGATGCGGGTGATGGTGCCATCCTGCCGGTAGCCCAGCGGCTCCACCTCCTGCAGCAGGTTGACGTTGAGGACGTAGCGCGCCGGCGTGCCGGGCACCCGCCCTTCCAGCCCGCGCTGGAGCAGGCGGCGGAACTGCTGGCCGGTGCGCTCGTACATCGGCCCCACCCGCACGGCGGCGAGCTGCGCGGCGGTGGCAGGCGCCACGGCGGCCGGCGCGCGCTCCCCGTCGCCGCCGGGGGCGTAGACCGGGCGGAAGCCGCAGCCGCCCAGGGGAGCGAGGCCCAGCAGCGCCCCCAGCAGCGCCCTACGCGACAAGGTTCACCACCCGGCCCGGCACATGGATGCGCTTGCGGATGGGCCTGCCGTCCAGCGCGCGCTGCACGTTCTCCTCCGCCTCGGCCAGGGCGAAGATGGTGGCCTCGTCGGCATCGGCCGGCACCTCGATGGTGGCGCGCAGCTTGCCCAGCACCTGAACGGCCAGCGTCACCGTCTCGGCCTTCAGCAGCGCCGGGTCGGCCTCCGGCCAGGGCAGCAGGGCCACCAGCCCGGCATCGGGGCGCAGCCGCGCCATGGCTTCCTCGGCCAGATGCGGCATGGCCGGCGCGGCGAGGCGCAGCAGCATCTCCAGCGCCTCCCGCCGCGCCGCCAGCGGGGCGGTGCGCGCCTCGGCGATGGCATTGGCCAGCTCATGCAGGCGCGCGACGGCGACGTTGAAGGCGAAGCCCTCCCATGCCTCCGTCACCGCGGCGATGGCGCGGTGCGTGACCTGCCGCAGCTTGCGGCCGGCCGCCTCGTCCGGCGCATCGGCCTCCGCCAGGCCCGCCACCAGGCGCCAGACGCGCTGGGTGAAGCGGAAGGCGCCCTGCACGCCGGCCTCGCTCCACTCCATGTCGCGTTCGGGCGGGTTGTCGCTGAGGATGAACCAGCGCGCGGTGTCGGCGCCGTAGCGGGCGATGATGGCGCCGGGGTCCACCGTGTTGTTCTTCGACTTGGACATCTTCTCGCCGCGGCCGACCGCGACGGCGGCGCCGGTGGCCGTCTCGGTGGCGTTGCCCTCGCCATCCAGCGTCACCTGGTCCGGGTAGAGCCAGCGGCCATCGGCGGCGCGAAAGGAGGCATGCGTCACCATGCCCTGGGTGAACAGCCCGGCGAAGGGCTCCGGCGAGGGCAGCGCGCCCATGCCGTGCAGGGCGCGGGTGAAGAAGCGGGCGTAGAGCAGGTGCAGGATCGCGTGCTCGATCCCGCCGATATACTGGTCCACCGGCAGCCAGGCGGCGGCGGCGGGGTTGACCGGCGCCGCCGCGCGCGGCGCGGTGAAGCGCGCGAAGTACCAGGAGCTGTCCACGAAGGTGTCGCAGGTGTCGGTCTCGCGCCGCGCCGGCTTCGCGCAGCGGGGGCAGGGCACGTGCTTCCAGGTCGGGTGGTGGTCCAGCGGGTTGCCGGGCCGCGTGAAGTCCACGTCCTGCGGCAGCACCACCGGCAATTGCCCGTCGGGCACCGGCACGGCGCCGCAATCGTCGCAATGGATCACCGGGATGGGGCAGCCCCAGTAGCGCTGGCGGCTCACGCCCCAGTCGCGCAGGCGCCAGTTCGTCACACCCTGCCCGGCGCCCAGCCGCTCGATCGCCTCGATGGCGGCGCGCTTGCCGGACGCCACGTCCAGCCCGTCCAGGAAGTCCGAGTTGATCAGCACGCCATCCTCCGTGAAGGCGGTGTCGCCCACGCGGAAGCTGGCCGGGTCCTCGCCGCGCGGCATCACCACCTGAGGCACCGGCAGGCCGTACTTGCGGGCAAAGTCCAGGTCGCGCTGGTCGCCGCAGGGGCAGCCGAAGATGGCGCCGGTGCCGTATTCCATCAGCACGAAATTGGCGATCCAGACCGGATAGCTCTCGCCGTTCAGCGGGTTCACCACGGAAAAGCCGGTGTCGAAGCCGCGCTTCTCCGCTTGCTCGATGGCGGCCTCGCTGGTGCCCAGGGCGCGGCATTCGGCGATGAAGGCGGCGGCCTTCGGGTCCCGTGCGGCGGCGGCGGCGGCCAGCGGGTGCTCGGCGGCCACGGCCAGGAAGGACATGCCGAACAGCGTGTCCGGTCGGGTGGTGAAGACCTCGACATCGGTGGCGCCGTCAACCGCCTCCGCCAGCCTGAACCGCACCCGCGCGCCCTCGCTGCGGCCGATCCAGTTGGCCTGCATCAGCTTCACGCGCTCGGGCCAGCGGTCCAGCCCGTCCAGCGCCGCCAGCAGGTCGGGCGCGAACTTCGTGATGGAAAAGAACCACTGCGACAGCTTCTTCTTCTCGACCGGCGCGCCCGAGCGCCAGCCGCGGCCGTCAATCACCTGCTCATTGGCCAGGACCGTGCCATCCACCGGGTCCCAGTTGACCCAGCTTTCCTTGCGCTCCACCAGCCCGGCCTTCATGAATTCCAGGAACAGGCGCTGCTGCTGGCCGTAATATTCCGGGTCGCAGGTGGCGAATTCGCGCTCCCATTCCAGGGACAGGCCCATGCGCTTCAGCTCGGCGCGCATGGCGGCGATGTTGGCGTAGGTCCATTCGCCCGGATGCACGCCACGCTCGCGCGCCGCATTCTCC
Organism: Rubritepida sp.; assembly: GCA_041639675.1. Taxonomy (GTDB): domain Bacteria; phylum Pseudomonadota; class Alphaproteobacteria; order Acetobacterales; family Acetobacteraceae; genus Roseococcus. The sequence continues at coordinate 6,282 of JBEQBS010000016.1, forward strand.
GCCGGCAGGCCGAAGGCGTCCCAGCCCATCGGGTGCATCACCAGGTGGCCGCGGGCGCGCTTGTAGCGGGCCACCACGTCGCCCAGCGTGTAGTTGCGGACATGCCCCATGTGGATCTTGCCCGAGGGGTAGGGGAACATCTCCAGCACGTAGTACTTGCGCGCGCCCGGCGGCGGCACGTCCGGCACGGAGAAGCAGCGCGCATCCTGCCAGGCCGCCTGCCAGCGGGGCTCGGCGGCGGCGAAGTCGTAGCGGGCGGACGCGCCCTCGGGCATGTCGTTCATGGTCGCCCGTCCTACCGCCCCCGCGCGCGGCGCGGAAGGGCTTGACCGCGCCGCCATCATTCGGTTGATTGTCAACAATCAGGCGGTCAACACCGCCGGTCGAGGGAAGGAACCATCCATGTCCGGCGCCCCGCTGCGCTCCATGCTCTTCGCGCCCGCCAACCACCCGCGCCGGGTGGAGAAGGCCTTCTCCCTTCCCGCCGACGCCGTCATCCTCGACCTGGAGGACGCCGTGGCCGCCTCCGAGAAGCCGGCGGCGCGTGGCCATGCGCTGGCGGCGCGCAGCCTGTCCCGGCGCTCGCGCTTCTTCGTGCGCGTCAATGCGCTCTCCACCCAATGGGGCCATGCCGACATGGTGGCGATGGTCCAGCCCGGGCTGGACGGCATCGTCGTGCCCAAGGTGGAATCCGCGCAGGAACTCGCCACCGCCGAATGGCTGCTGGCGGCGCTGGAGCGCGATGCCGGCATGGCGGAAGGCAGCCTGGAGCTGCTGCCGATCATCGAGACCGCCGCCGGCATGCTGGCGCTGGAGGCCATCGCCCGCACGGCGAAGCGCGCCCGCCGCATCGCCTTCGGCGCCGGCGACTTCACGCTCGACACCGGCATCACCTGGACGCGCGGCGAGGAGGAGCTGCTGCCGCACCGCTCCCATTGCGTGCTCGCCTCCCGCGCCGCGGGGCTGGAGCCGCCGGTGGACACGGTCTGGACCGACCTGAAGGACATGGAGGGCTTCCGCGCCTCCGTCGCCACCGGGCGCCGGCTGGGCTTCGCCGGCAAGCTCTGCATCCACCCGGACCAGCTGGAGGAGGCCAACCGCGCCTTCGGCCCCGCGCCCGAGCAGGTGGAACGCGCCCGCCGCGTCGTCGCCGCCTTCGAGGAAGCCGAGGCCCGCGGCGTCGCCTCCATCACCCTGGATGGCGCCTTCATTGACTACCCCATCGTCCATGCCGCCCGCCGCGTCCTCGCGCAGGCGGCGGCCATCGAAGCCCTGGAGGCCGCATGACCCCGCTCGCCCAGCCCGAGGCCCTCGCGGGCGTGAAGGTGATTGACGTTTCCTCCTTCCTCGCCGGCCCCTTCTGCTCCACCCAGCTCGCGGAGTTCGGCGCCGATGTCATCAAGCTGGAGCTGCCGGGCGTGGGCGATGCGCTGCGCAAGTTCGGCACCGTGACGGAATGCGGCGAGACGCTGCCCTGGCTGTCCGAATGCCGGAACAAGAAGATCGCCTCGCTCGACCTCCGAAAGCCGGATGGCGCGCGGCTGTTCAAGCAGCTCATCGCCGATGCCGACATCCTGGTGGAGAACTTCCAGCCCGGCACGCTGGAGAAGTGGGGCCTGGGCTGGGACGTGCTCTCGGCCATCAACCCGCGCCTGGTGATGATCCGCATCAGCGGCTACGGGCAGACCGGACCCTACAGCGGCCGCCCCGGCTTCGGGCGCATCGGCAACGCCTTCGGCGGGCTCTCCTTCCTCGCCGGCTACCCGGATCGGCCGCCGGTGACGCCCGGCTCCGCCACCATCCCGGATTACCTCGCGGGCCTCTACGGCGCGCTGGGGGCGCTGCTGGCGATGAAGGCGCGCGAGACGACGGGGCGCGGGCAGTTCGTGGATATCGGCTTGTATGAGCCGATCTTCCGCATCCTGGATGAGCTGGCGCCCTCCTTCCAGCTCAACGGCTATGTGCGCCACCGCATGGGGCCGGGCACGGTGAACGTGGTGCCGCACAGCCACTACCCGACCAAGGATGGCCGCTGGATCGCCATCGCCTGCACCTCCGACAAGATCTTTTCCCGCCTCGCCGAGGCGATGGGCGTGCCGGACTGGGCCGAGGGCGGCAAGTGGGGCACCATCCGCCAGCGCGAGGCCGAGCGCGCCCAGGTGGACGAGTATGTCGGCAACTGGACCGCGCAATTCCCGCGCGACGAGGTGCTGGCCATCTGCGAACGCTTCCAGGTGCCCTGCGGCCCGGTCTACGGCATTGATGAGATCTTCGAGGACCCGCAATACAAGGCGCGCGAGAACATCGCCTGGGTGGAGGACCCGCGCGTGGGCACGCTGGCCGTGCCCAACGTGGTGCCACGCCTGAGCGAGACGCCGGGCCGGGTGAAGTGGCTCGGCCCCTCCCAGGGCGCCCATGCCGACCACGTCTACAAGGAGCGCCTGGGGCTCGACGACGCCGAGATCGCGCGCCTCCAGGCGGCGGGCGTGCTGTAGCCATGCAGGGGGCCGATATCTGGGCCCTGCCGGAGCGCACGACGCTGCCGGAATCGGTGGTGCGGCGCTTCCTGGACGCCATGCGCAGCGGCGCCGTCCAGCCCGGCGAGCGCATCATCGAGGCGACGCTGGCCGGGCGGCTGGGCGTCTCGCGCGGGCCGCTGCGCGAGGCGCTGAAGATGCTGGAGGCCGACCGGCTGGTGGAGCGCCGCGGCACCCGCGGCCTGTGCGTGGCCGAGGTGAGCGTGGCGCGCGCCGTACAGATGATCGCCATGCGCGCCACGCTGGAAGGGCTGGCGGCGCGGCTGGTGGCGGCGCGCGCCGATGCGGGGCTGCACGCCCGGCTGGCCGGGCAGCACGCGCTGATCGAGGCCGCGGCCGCGCGGGGCGATGCGCGCGAGTGGCGGGAGCAGGATTGGCGCTTCCACGAGATGGTCTGCGAGGCCGCGGGCAACGAGTTCCTGCTGCGCTCCTGGACCGGCATCAGCCACCTGATCCGCCTCTTCCTCAACCACCACCCGGCCTATGAGCGCGACGCGCCGGACGTGCTGCGCAACCACGCCCGCATGCTGCGCGCCCTGGCCGGCGACCCGGCGCTGGCCGACGCCACCTTCCGCGACGTCATCATCCGCAGCGGCTACCGCCGCCTGGGCCTGGCGATGCCGCCCGAGATCCGCACGCTGTGTCTGGAGGAATCCCCATGACGTGGCGCCTGCGCCGCTCGGTGATGCTGACGCCGGGCCACCGCGCCGAACGGCTGGCCAAGGCCGTGACGCTGGACGCCGACAGCCTGGCCTTCGACCTGGAGGACGGCGTGCCCCCCGCCCGCAAGGCGGAGGCGCGCGCCGTCATCACCGAGGCGCTGCACGGCCTCGACTTCGGCCGGCGGGAGCGCGTGGTGCGCGTGAACGCCGTGGGCACCGACGAGTTCGAGCGCGACCTCGCCGCCCTGCCGCTGGGCGCGATGGATGCGCTGATGGTGCCCAAGGTGGAATCCGCCGGGCAGGTGCAGGCGCTGGAAGCCCGGCTGCCGGCGGGGCTGGGCCTCATCCTCATGCTCGAAACCCCGCGCGGCGTGCTGCGCGCGCTGGAGATCGCCGATGCCTCGCCACGCACGGTGGCGCTGTTCTTCGGCCCCGGCGACTACACGGTGCAGACCGGCGGCGCCATGACGCCGGCCGGGCTGGCCATGCCGCGCGCCATCATCGCCGCCGCCGCGGGTGCCGCCGGCATCCAGGCGCTGGATGCCCCCTACCTGCACGGCCTGCGCGACGTGGAGGGCACGCGCCGCGACGCCGAGCTGGCGAAGGAGCAGGGCTTCTCCGGCAAGGTGGTGTTCCACCCGGACCAGATCGCCCCGGTGAACGCCGCCTTCACCCCCGACGCCGCCGCGGTGGCGCATGCCGAGCGCTTCGTCGCCGCCTTCCGGGACGCAGCCGCGCAGGGCGAGAACGTGGCCCAGGTGGATGGCGAGTTCATCGCCATGGACCTGGTGCCGCGCATGGAACGCATCATCGCCACCGCGCGCGCGGCGGCAGGAGGGACAGGGCCATGAAGCGACGCATCCTCACACTGGGCATCCTTGCCGCGCCCGCCACGCTGCGCGCGCAAGCGGCCTGGCCTTCACGGCCCGTGCGCATCGTCGTGCCCTATGCCCCCGGCGGCGGCACGGACGTGACCAACCGCGCCTATGCCGAGGCGCTGGGCCAGCGCTTCGGCAGCGCCTTCGTGGTGGAGAACCGCGCCGGCGGCAACGGCATCGTCGGCACCGATGCCGTGGTGCGCGCCGCGCCCGACGGGCACACGCTGGTGGCGCCCAACATCACCCATTCCATGCTGCGCCACATCACGCCCAGCCTGCCCTTCGACCCCATCGCCGACGTGACGCCGGTGGCGCTGCTGGCCTCCTACTGCTTCGTGCTCACCGCCTTCGTGGACGCGCCCTTCCGCGACGTGCCGGCGCTGATCGCCCATGCGAAGGCCCGCCCGGGCGAGGTGGCGCATGGCACGGCCGACATCGCCTCCGCCTATGTCGCCAACCAGTTCGCCGCCGCCGCAGGCGTGGAGATGAACGAGATCCGCTACCAGGGCTCGGGCGCGGCGGTGGGCAACCTGACCGGCGGGCACATGCCGCTGGCCTGGATGAGCACGGCCACCGTGATGACCCTGCTGCCCGGCGGCCGCGTGCGGCCGATGGCCGTCACCTCGCCGCAGCGCTCCGCCTTCCTGCCCGACACGCCCTCCCTCCAGGAGCTCGGCCTGGGCGCGGCCAACTTCAGCGGCTGGTTCGGCCTGTTCGGCCCGGCGCGCATGCCGGAGGGCATCACGCGCCAGCTCAACGCTGCGGTGATCGAGGCCTCCCGCACGCCGGCCGTGCAGGAGCGCCTGCGCAACCTGGCGGTGGAGCCCTGGCCCGCCAGCCCGGCCGAAATGGCCGCCATCATCGCCGAGGACGACGCCCGCTGGGCCCGCGCCGCGCGCGAGAACCGGCTGCCGCGCTCGTGACCGGGCGCCGCTCCCTGCTGGCGCTGCCGCTGCTGGCCGCGCCCGCCATCGCCCAGCCCGCCTTTCCGCGCGGGCCGGTGCGCCTCATCGTCCCCTTCGCCGCCGGCACGGGCAGCGACGCCATGGCGCGCATCCTGGCGCACGAGGCCCGCACGCGCCTGCCGCAGCCGATGGTGGTGGAGAACCGCGGTGGCGCCGGCGGCGTGACCGGCACCGAGCAGGGCGCGCGCGCCGCGCCGGATGGCCACACGCTGACGGTCGGCACCACCTCCACCTGGGTGACGAACCCGGCGCTGAACCCGCGCGTGCCCTATGACTTCGCGCGGGACTTCGTGCCGGTCTCCGGGCTCGGGCGGTCCTTCTACGCCATCGTCACCGCCAACACGGCCGAGGCGCCGGCGACGCTGGCGGCGCTGCTGGACCGCCTGCGGGCACGACCGGCCGAGGGCAGCTTCGCCTCCTCCGGCCCCGGCACCATCACGCACCTGGCCACCGAGGTGCTGCTGGCGGCGGCGCGGGTGCAGGGGGTGCACGTGCCCTATCGCGGCTCCGGCCCCGCGCTCGCCGACGTGGCGGGCGGGCAGGTGCTGTTCGCGGCGGATTCGCTGGCCGCCACGCTGCCGCTGGTGCAGGGCGGCGCGCTGCGCATGCTGGCCGTGACGGCGCCGGCCCGCCACCCGGCGGTGCCCCAGGTGCCGACGCTGGAGGAAAGCGGCTTCCCCGGCCTGGTGCTGGATGCCTGGTTCGGCGTCGCCGCGCCGGCCGGCACGCCGCCCGCGGTGCTGGCGGTGCTGGGCGAAGCGGTGTCGGGCGCCTTGCGATCGCCCGAGGCGCTGGCGCGCTTCGCGGCGATCGGCGCCGAGACGCTGCCGCTGGGGCCGGTGGAGTTCGCCGCCTTCGTGGGGGAAAGCGCGAGCTTCTGGCGCGGCTTCATCGCGCGCAGCGGCATCCGCGTGGAGTTCTGACGCGCGGCAAGCGACAATCGCGGGCGCTACAGGTTGATCGGCACCTCCACCTCCAGCAGCGGCGCGTGCTGCTGGGCGCCATACACGTCGCTGTCGCCGAAATCGCCGGCCGGGATGGCGCGCGGCAGCGTCGCCTTGAAGGCCGAGGCGGCGTCGTAGGGCGTGAACAGCACCTCGCCCTCCGCCACGCCGTAGAGGCGTGCGAAGAGCGCGGCATCCAGCACGCCCGTCGCCTTCACGGCGCGGTAGGTCGCCGCATCCTCGAACAGCACGTCAATCGTCACGTGGAAGGGGCCGGCATTCTTGCTCTTGCAGACCTGGGCGATGTCACGGATGCGGGGCATGGCTCACCTGCTCGTGCTCGATCGGGAACAGGACGCAAGGGTCCTCCACCGCGATCGCGTGGAAGATGCTGAAGCGGTAATGCGGCCCCAGCACGATGTCGGAGGGCGAGAAGGGGAAGGCCATGTTGCCCTCCTTGCACAGCCGCCCCGGGAAGTCGGCGTGCAGCAGCGTCGTGCGGGCCACCGCCAGCACGGCATTCGCCGTTTCCTGGTCCTCGGCCAGCACCTCCACCACGAAGGCGAGTTCGTGCGGCGTCGCGGCGCCGCCGGGCTCCCAGCCGCTCATCACGCCATCCATGCCGTAGCGCCGCACCGCCATGCGCCAGGCTTCCGGGCGCAGCCCCATCTCGGCCGCGCGGTCCGCCACGCGCTGCCGGTGGCGCGCCAGGTAGGCCTCCATCTGCGGGATCAGGATGGGATCGCGCGTGGCGCAGACGGTCATGGCGCGGAAGCCGGTGCGCTCCACGCCTTCCAGCTTCACCGTGTAGGTCTCCGCCGGCTCCCAGCGCATGCCGCTCACCTTCACGGCGCGCTCGCTCACCGCCTCGAAGGTCACGTGCTCCGTGTCCAGCACGCCGCCCGGCTCGGTGTGGCGGATGGGCGAGGCGTTCTCGTGCAGCGCGAAGTTGGCGACCGAGAGCGGCGTGCAGCGGCGGATGGGGTTGGGCGGCTCGCAGACCAGGTGGTCCTCGCGCAGCGTCACCAGCAGGCAGTCGGGCTCCTTCGGCACCGCGGGTTCGGCGCCGCATTCCAGCATCTTGCCGGCATACCAGCCCACGGCGGGCGGGATGCCGGCGCGGATGGCCACCGCCGCCCATTGTGCGGGGTCCGACGACCGGCCGCAGAGGATCACCTGCGCGCCCTCGTCCAGCGCGCGGATGATGGGTTCCGGCCCCATCATCGCCACCACGCGCGTCGCGCGGTCCAGCGCCGCATCGTCCAGCGGCGGCAGCTTCGCGAGTGCGCGGGAGCCCGCGATGCGCGCCTTCAGTTCCGCGCGCGGCGGCTCGGCATGGATCAGCGCCATGGGGAAGGACAGGCCTTCCTCGCGCGCGATCTCGCGCACCAGCTCCGCCGTGTCATGCAGGTGCGGTGCGCCGCCCGCGCCGCCGGCGGTGCCGATGATGCAGGGGATGCCGGCCTCCACCGCCGCCTTCAGCATCAGCCGCAGGTCCCGCTTGACGGACAGCCGCGCGCAGAAGCCGGTGCCCGAGCCCAGGTAATGCGGCCCCGGGTCGGTGCTGCCGCCATCGGCGCCGATCACGTGCGGGCGCGCCGCCATGCCGATCCGCAGCGCCTCCTCCGAGAAGCCGTAGCCCAGGATGCCGCTGGTGGAGAGCATCCGGATTTCGAGGGTCACGGCGTCCTCCGGATCAGGCCGTCGCGCGCCGCCTGGGCCCAGCGGGCGTCATCCTCGCGCATCAGTGCGACGAGCTGGTCGAGGTCCAGCAGCGCCACCTCGTTGCCGAGCGTGCGGTAGCGCGCCTGCATGGCCGGGGCCTGCATCGCCTCGTTGATCGCCTGGTTCATCTGCCGCGCGATGGCGGGCGGCAGCCGGGCCGGGCCGAACAGGCCGAACCAGCCCTCGAACTCCGCGCCCTCCACGCCGGATTCGCGCAGCGTCGGCACCTCGGGCAGATAGGGCGAGCGCTCGCGCGAGGAGACGCCGATGAGGCGGATCTGCCCGGAGGCGACGAGCGCCGCCGCCGTGGCCGGGCTGCCCCAGGCCACCGGCAGGTGCCCGGCCGTGAGGTCCGCCAGGTAGGCGCCGGAGCCGCGATAGGGAATCTCCGTGATCTCCACCCCGGCACGGCGGTTGAACAGCGCCGCCGTGAAGGCGGATTGCGCATCCGAGGTGCCCTGCGACAGCGTGCCCGTCCGCGCCGCCGCCAGCATGCCGCGGATGTCGGTGAAGGGCGCGCGCACGCTGGCCATCAGCACCAGCGGGTAGCGCGCCAGCAGAGCGATGGGCGTGAAGTCCGTCACGGGGTCGTAGGGCAGCGCCTGCATCTGGCGCGCCATGATGTGCGTCGCCGTCTGCGCCACGAAGGTGTAGCCATCGGGCGCGGCGCGGGCCACGGCCTCGGTGCCCACCACGCCGTTCGCGCCGGCGCGGTTCTCCACCACGAAGGACTGGCCGAAGCGCTGCGTCAGCGCCTCGGCGATGGCGCGCGTCGTCACGTCCGTGCCGCCGCCAGGGGCATAGGGCACGATGATGCGCACGGCGCGGTTGGGCCAGCCGTCCTGCGCGAAGGCAGGCGTGGCCAGCGGCGCGGCCAGGATGGCGCGGCGGGTGATGCTCATGCGTCTCTCCTCCCGTGTCACGTGCGCCAGGCGCCGGCGAGCGGGCGCTCCAGGCCAAGGTTCTCGCGCAGCGTCGCGCCCGCGTAGTCCTGGTGATACAGCCCGCGGCGCTGGAGTTCCGGCACCACCAGCCGGGTGAAATCCTCGAAGGCGCCGGGCATCTGGGTGGCGACCAGCACGAAGCCGTCGCAGGCGCGGGCGGTGAACCATTCCTCCATCTGGTCGGCCACGTCGGTCGGCGTGCCGCAGAAGATGGGGAACTCCTTGATGGTGCCGCGGCCCGAATAGTGCACGAAGTCGCGCACCGTGGGGTTCTGCTTGCCGGAGAGCGCGATGACGCGGTCCTTGAAGCCGGTCCAGGAGATGCGCTTCAGCTCGGCCTCGGTGAACTCGCTGTCCAGGTCCTTGGAGGCGAAGTCGAAATTGGTGGCCTCCGACAGCAGCACCAGCCCATCCACCGGCTTGCTGAGCGAGAGCACGAAGTCGCGCTTGGCCTCCGCCGCCGCGCGCGTCTCGGCCACGCAGACATAGCAGGCCGGCGCGACCTTGACCTTCTCGGGGTCGCGCCCCGCCTCGGCCACCGCGGCCTTCAGCTCGGCATATTGCTTCTTCCCGTTCTCAAGGCTGGGGTAGATCACGAAGATCAGCTCGCCCCAGCGGCCGGCGAAGCGGCGGCCGCGGCCGCTCTGCCCCGCCTGGATCAGCACCGGGTGCCCCTGCGGCGAGCGCGGCACCGGCAGCGGCCCCTTGGAGCGGAAGAATTGCCCCTCATGGTTCAGCGCGTGCACGCGGCTGCCATCGGCGAAGCGGCCATTGGCCTTGTCGCCGATGATCGCGCCCTCCTCCCAGCTGTCCCAGTGGCCCATCACCACCTCGACGAACTCGTCGGCGCGGTCGTAGCGCAGGTCGTGCTCCAGGTGCTCGGCGCGGCCGAAATTCGCGGCCTCGCTGTCGTTGAGCGAGGTGACGATGTTCCAGGCCGCCCGGCCCTTCGTCATCAGGTCCAGCGTGGCGAAGAGGCGCGCGACGTGGAAAGGCTCGTAGTAGGTGGTGGAGTAGGTGGCCCCGAGCCCCAGGCGCGAGGTGGCGCCGGCGATGAAGGACAGGATGGTGGCGGGGTCCATCTTCACCACGCGGATGCCGTTCTCCACCGCCTCGCGATGGTCGCGGCCGTAGATGTCGGGCATGGCCAGCCGGTCGTCGAAGAAGGCGAGCTGGAACTTCCCCTCCTCCAGCACGCGGCCGATGCGCTGGAAGTAGTCCGGGGAGAGGAAGTCCATCGGGTTGGCGGGGTGCCGCCAGGAGCCGGGCGCGATGGAGCAGTTCTGGGCCTGCAGGAAGCCCACCATGGTGATCTGGCGCGCAGCACTCATCGCCACGTTCCCTCCGCTTGTTCGTTGCCGTGAAGGCTAGGTCGTTCGCCGGCCTCATGCAAGCGTTTGCGCTCAATCAATGACAGGGATTTCCTGCTGCGGTGCAGCGCGCCATGGCGCAGCGTTTGCGCGCCGGCGGGCGGCGGTGCTACCGCTGCGGGGATGGAGGACCTCCCGCCCCGGCCGCGCCCCACCCTGTCCAGCCTGTCCGGCGCGGCGGGCGTTTCCGTCTCCACCGTCTCGCGCGCGCTGAAGGGCGATCCGCGAATCTCCGCCCGGCTGCGCGCGCGCATCGCCGCCCTGGCGCAGGAGGCCGGCTACCAGCCCGACATCCTGGCCCGCGCCATGTCCTCCGGCCGCACCGGCCTCATCGGCCTGGTGCTCGGCCCGGCCAGCAACCCCTTCTATGCGATGCTGCTGGAGGAGATCGTGCGCCAGGCCGCCGCCCGCGCGCTGCGGCCCCTGATCCTGCACGCCGGCCCCGGCCCGATCGAGGACCGCACGGCGGAGGCGCTGCTGCAATACCGGGTGGATGGCTGCCTCGTCACCAGCGCCGACATGTCCTCCCGCGCCGCGGAGATCTGCGCGCGCAGCGGCGTGCCGGTGGTGATGATCAACCGCGTGCCCCGCCTGCACGCCTCCGCCGCCTCCTGCGACAACCTGGAGGGCGGGCGGGAGATGGGCCGCTTCCTGCGCGCCGGCGGGCATCGCCGCGCCGCCGTCATTCACACCGGCGGCGCCTCCTCCAACGGCATTGACCGGGAGCGCGGCTTTTCCGAGACCTTCGGTGCCGGCAAGGGCGAGGTCGCCCTGCGCTTCGACGGCCGCTCCTCCTATGAGGGCGGGTGGGAGGCCGGGCAGGCCATCGCCGCGCTGCCCGCGAAGAAGCGCCCCGACTGCCTCTTCGCCGTCAGCGACATCATCGCCATGGGCGCGATGGATGCGCTGCGCGATGCCGGCCTGCGCGTGCCCAGGGACATCTCGGTGACGGGCTTCGACAGCATTCCCGACGCCGCGCGCCCGCCCTACGCCATCACCTCCTACGAGCAGCCGGTGGCGGCGATGGTGGCGCGCGGGCTGGACCTGCTGGCGGCGCGCATCGCCCATCCCGCCGCGCCGGATGAGGCGGTGCTGCTGCGCGGCCGGCTGGTGGTCAGGCGCTCGGCCCGGCTGCCATGAGGCGCGCGTAGTGCGGCGCCGGGCGGGTGATGCGGTTCTCCATCCGCAGCAGCATCCCGCCCTCGGCCGCGGCCTTCAGGTAGACGCCCCATGCGGGGTCGGCGGCCATGGCGTTGCGCCGCGCCTCGCGGTCCGCCTGGCTCTCGTAGCCCCAGAGGTGGACGACGGTGTTCAGCTCGCCCTCCACCGTCACGTACCAGCCCAGGCAGCGGCCCAGGTATTTCCGCTGGAGCGGCCAGGCCAGCTCCTCATACAGCGTCACGAAGTCGTTCACCCGGTTCGGGTGGCAGGTGTAGATGCGGACATCCACGATCATCGCGCGGTCCCTTCCAGCACGTAGTCCTTGAAGCGCTTCTTCAGCTCGGCCTTCCACAGCTTGCCGGTGGCGGTCAGCGGCAGGCTGTCCACGAACTCCACCGCATCGGGCATCCACCACTTCGCCACCTTGCCCTCCAGCGTGGCGAGGATGGATTCCGGCGTGGGGTGGGTGCCGGGCCTGGGCACCACCACCAGCAGCGGGCGCTCATCCCACTTGGGGTGCGCCACGGGGATGGCGGCGGCGAGCTGCACGTCCGGGTGCGCCATCGCCAGGTTCTCCAGCGTGATGGAGCTGATCCACTCCCCGCCGGACTTGATGACGTCCTTCGCGCGGTCCACGATCTCGATGGAGCCCAGCGCGTCCACCGTCACCACGTCGCCGGTGCGGAACCAGCCATCCGCCGTCACGGCCGGGTCGCCGGGACGGTTGAGGTAGCCGGCGGCGGTCCAGTGGCCCTGCACCTCCAGCTCGCCGAAGGCCAGGTCGTCATGGGCGATGGGCCTGCCCTCGGCGTCGAGGACGCGGAAATCCACGCCGAATTGCGGCCGGCCCTGCTTGCGGCTGTAGGCCAGGAAGCGCTCCGCGTCCCAATCCGCGTTCTCGGCCTTGCGGGCGTTGACGCTGCCCAGCGGGCTGATCTCCGTCATGCCCCAGGCATGCAGGATCTCCACCCCGTATTCCTTCAGGAAGCCTTCCGTGATCGCCACCGGCAGGGCGGTGCCGCCCACCACCAGGCGCGGCGGGCGCGTGAACCGGCGCGCGGGGTCGGCGCGCAGCCATTGCAGCAGCAGCGTCCAGATCGTCGGCACCCCGGCGGAGGCCGTGACGCCCTCCTCCTCGAACAAGGCGAAGAGGCTGGCGGGATCCAGCCGCGGGCCGGGCAGCACCATGGAGGCGCCGACCATCGGCGCGGCATAGGGGATGCCCCAGGCATTGACGTGGAACATCGGCACCACCGGCATCGTCACGTCACGCGCGCCGAGATTGAACACGTCCGGCTGCACCGCCGCCATGGCATGCAGCACGGTGGAGCGGTGCGAATACAGCACCCCCTTGGGCATGCCCGTGGTGCCGGAGGTGTAGCAGAGCGAGGAGGCCGCGCGCTCATCCAGCGCGGGCCACGCCATGTCGCCATCCTCGCCGGCGATCAGCGCCTCCAGCGTCAGCACCTCGCAGGGCAGGTCCGGCCTGGGTGCATCGCGCATCAGCACCACGGCGCGCAGCGACTTCGGCAGGCGGTCCGCCACCGCCGTCACCGCCGGCAGCACGGAGGGATCCACGAAGAGGTGGGTGTCCTGCGCGTCCTCCAGGATGAAGGCAACCTGGTCGGCGAAGAGGCGCGGGTTCACCGTGTGCAGCACCGCCCCCATGCCCGAGACGGCGTAGTAGAGCGCGAGGTGGTGCTGGCAGTTCCAGCCCAGGGTGGCGATGCGCTCGCCGGGCTGGACGCCGCGCCGCGCCAGCGCCTGGGCGATGCGCTTGGCCGCATGCTCGATGCCCGGCCAGGTGGTGCGCTCGCGCCCGCCCTCGGCGGTGGCGGCGACGACCTTGGCGCCCGCGTGGTGCTTCGCCGCATGGGCGAGGATGGAGGAGACGAGGAGCGGGTGCTCCTGCATCAGGCCGCGCAGCATGGTCGTTGGACCTCCCTTTCGTTGCGGGGAGGGTAGCGCATCGGCGGGCGGCGGGAAGGGTTGACATACGGGATGATGTTTCTGTATTGTTCTTTTCGTCACCGGCGGAGCCTTGCCCTGCGCGCGCTGCTTTTCCTGTACGCGCTGCTCGCTACGCCCTTTGCCCTGCGCGGCTGCGTGGGGTGGGTGGATTCCGTGCTGGGCAATGACGGCAGCGTGCTGGTCGTCAGCGCGGATGCCGGGCTGGATGCGGTGGTCGTGACGCTGGATGGCAGGGAGCTGCGGCCGAAGCCGGAGTTTTCGCAATTCGGTTCCCTGGGGGTGCTGGTGTTCCCAGATGTCTCCGCAAAAAGCCCAAAGCCTTTGCTACGCGCGACGTGGCGAATGAGAGGCTTGGAACGCAGCGCGCAGGCACAGATTGATTGGCGCAACGTATCCCTTTGCATAATCCACCTCAGCATCAATGCGGAAGGCGAAGCGGTGTCGCCTCGGTGGGCCAGGGAACAGCCGTATGCGCCTTTTTCGATGGACTGTCATTTCGCGTTCTGACGTGTCCTTCACGCAAGGAGATCATCATGACGTTTTGGCGAAGCGTCCGCGAGGTTGCGGAGGAAGAAGCCTTGGCCTCGCCTTTACCGGGCTATGGAAACGGTCCGGCAGACGCCTACCGGCACATCATCGTGACAGCAGAGTTGGCACGCCGCTTTGGATATGATGCTGCTTCCTGGCTGGCTTGGACCAACGAAATGCGAGGCACGCACGGCCCAAGCGATTATCGGCAAGACCCTGCTGGTCGCCCGATGGATGATCACAACAATGCCATCGGCCTCGACATCGGGCGTCGTGCGCGCAGCTATGAGGATGTCGTGCGAATGGCGCGCGCGGCTATTCAGCTCGGCATCGAAGAAGATGGCTCAGGTCAGGAAGGAGTGCCGATGTGGCTGCCGGCCAGCCAGCAATCAGAAGGCAGAAAAAGGCGTGAACGTTTTCCCGTCCTGCCAGCCGACTGGGCGGAAACAATCTCTCTCCATGGCTACACATACGGCGATGAACGCTTCAGCGCCCGCCGCGCCTTCCGCGACGGCACACGGGAGGAACGGGAGGCGGCGGTGAGGGAGCGCCTGCTCGCCACCCCCGTCAACGAGTGGTCGCGGGAGGACATGCGCGCCGCCATGCGCTTGCCCGCCTATCGCAACGGCAGCGACCCCGAGCATCGCGCCTGGCAAGCGCGGGTGCGGGAATGGTTCGAGGTGCAGGAGGAGGCCTGCGACGGCGTGGCGGAGGTGGAGGCCTACACGCGGCAGGGTCCGAACGGCCCGGTCCACGTCTCCGCCCATCGCCGCGCCGTGCCTTGCGACGGCTGACGCCTCACGCCGCCCGCGCCACGCCCATCTCCGCCAGCGCCGCGCCGATGGCCGTGATCGCCGCCTCGATCTCCTGCGCGCCGACGCAGCCGATGGCGCCGACGCGGAAGCTCGGCGCCTCCGTGGTGAAATAGGCGCTGATCGCCAGCCCGTGCCGCGCGAGAGCGGCGATGAAGGCCGGGAAGTCCAGCCCCGCCGGCTGGTGGAAGGTGACGACGATCGGCCCCTGCTCCGCCGCGTCGAGATACGGCCGCACGCCCAAGGCCGAGACGCCCGCATGCAGCCGCGCCGCATTGGCGGCGTAGCGCGCCAGGCGCGGCGCGCGGCCGCCCTCGGCGTCGAAGCGGTCCAGCGCCGCATCCAGCGCCAGCAGCGCCTGCACCGGCCCGGTGAAGCGCATGGAGCCGGCGCCGTTCACCTCCGTGTTGTGCCAGACGTCGCAGAGGTCCAGCGACCAGGATCGCGCGTTGCCGCGGCACGCCGCCAGCCGGTCCAGCCGCGCCACCGCGAAGCCGAAGCCCGGCAGCCCTTCCAGGCACTTGTTGGCGGTGAAGCAGGCGGCGTCCAGCTCCGGCATCGCCGCCACCTCCAGCGGCAGCGCGCCGAAGGCGGAGACGCAGTCGAGGATCAGCCGCCGCCCGGCCGCGCGCACCGCCCGGCCGATGGCGGCGGGGTCGTTCACGATGCCGCTGCCGGTCTCGCTCTGCACCAGGGCGAGGTGCGTGGCCTCGGGGTGGGCGGCCAGGGCCGCGGC
>JBEQBS010000017.1:0-21303 GCA_041639675.1 Rubritepida sp.
GCTGGACGCCCCGGCCCGCGCCGCCATCGGCGCCGCCGCCCGCGCCGGCGTGCCCACGCTGCGCGCCATGCAGGACGCCACGCTGGACGTGTACCGCGAGCTGCTGGCGTGAGGGTGCTGGTCATCAAGCTGGCGGCGCTGGGCGACGTGGTGCAGGCCTTCGGCCCCTTCGCCGCCATCCGCGCGCATCACCCCGGCGCGCATGTCACGCTGCTGACCACGCCGCCCTACGCCGCCCTGCTGCGCGGCGCGCCGTGGTTCGACGCGGTGCGCGCCGATGGAAGGCCCGCCTGGGGCGACCTGCCGGCGGTGGCGCGGCTGGCGCTGTCCTTGCGGCACGCCCGCTTCGACCGCGTGTATGACCTGCAGACCTCGTCCCGCTCCTCGCGCTACCGCTGGTTCGTGGGCGCGCGTGCCGAGTGGTCGGGCATCGCCCCCGGCGCCTCGCACCCGCACGCCAACCCCGCGCGGGATGCCATGCACACGCTGGCACGGCAGCGCGAGCAGCTGGCGATGGCCGGCATCACCGCCTTCCCGGAGCCGGCGCTGGGTTGGCTGGATGCGGACCTGTCCGGCCTCGCCCTGCCGGACCGCTTCGCGCTGCTGGCGCCGGGCGCTTCCCCGCTGCGACCGGGCAAGCGCTGGCCGGCGGAACGCTTCGCGGAGCTGGCGGCGCGGCTGCCGGTGCCGGCGGTGGCCGTCGGCGGACCAGGCGACCCCGCCATCCCCGGCGCGCTGGACCTGCGCGGCCGCACCACCCTGCGGGAGCTGGCGGCGCTGGCCCGCCGCGCCGCGCTCTGCGTGGGCAACGACACCGGCCCCACTCATCTGGCCGCCGCGCTGGGCGTGCCGACGCTCGCGGTGTTCGGCCCGGACAGCGACCCCGCGCTCTGCGCCCCGCGCGGGGCGCGCGCGGCCTGGCTGCGCGGCGCGCCCATCGGCACGGTCACGGCGGAGCAGGTGCTGAGGGCGCTGCCTTGACCGCGCGGGCGCGCTTGCCCATGGTCCGCGGCCCCTTTCCTGCACAGGTTTCCCAGCAATGCCCGCGATCACCCTGCCCGATGGTTCCGTCCGCCCCTTCGACGGCACGGTGACGGGCACCCAGGTCGCGGCCAGCATCGGCCCCGGCCTGGCGAAGGCGGCGCTGGCCATGGTGCTGGACGGGCGCATGATGGACCTCGCCACGCCCATCGCGCAGGACGCGGCCATCCGCTTCGTCACCCGCAAGGACCCCGAGGCGCTGGAGCTGATCCGCCACGATGCCGCGCATGTGCTGGCCGAGGCCGTGCAGGCGCTGTTCCCCGGCACGCAGGTGACGATCGGCCCGAACATCGAGAACGGCTTCTACTACGACTTCCACCGCAACCAGCCCTTCACGCCCGAGGACTTCGCCGCCATCGAGGCGAAGATGCGCGAGATCATCGCCCGCAACGCCGCCTTCGAGCGGAAGGTGGTGAGCCGCGAGGAGGCCATCGCGCTGTTCGAGGCGAAGGGCGAGCGCTTCAAGGTGGAGCTGATCCGCGACCTGCCGGAAGACGTGGAGATCAGCCTGTATTCCCAGGGCGACTGGGTGGATCTGTGCCGCGGCCCGCACATGCCCGGCACCGGCGCGGTGGGCGACGCCTTCAAGCTGATGAAGGTCGCGGGCGCCTATTGGCGCGGCAAGTCGGAGAACCCGATGCTGTCGCGCATCTACGGCACCGCCTGGCGCGACCGGAAGGAGCTGGAGGCGCATCTCCACCAGATCGAGGAAGCCGAGAAGCGCGACCACCGCAAGATCGGCAAGGAGATGGGGCTGTTCCACCTGGAGGAGGCGGCGACCGGCTCCGTGTTCTGGCACCCGCGCGGCTGGAGGCTCTACCAGGTGGTGCAGGACTACATGCGCCGCCGGCTGGACGCGAGCGGCTACCAGGAGGTGCGCACGCCGCAGGTGCTGGACCGCAAGCTGTGGGAAGCCTCGGGCCACTGGGAGAACTACCGGAAGAACATGTTCATGGCGACGGTGGAGGACCAGGACGAGGCCCACCGGATGCTGGCGCTGAAGCCGATGAACTGCCCCTGCCACGTGCTGATCTTCAACCACGGCCTGCGTTCCTACCGGGAGCTGCCGCTGCGCATGGCGGAATTCGGCGCCTGCCACCGCTACGAACCCAGCGGCGCGCTGCACGGCATCATGCGCGTGCGCGCCTTCACCCAGGACGACGCGCACATCTTCTGCGAGGAAGGCCAGATCGCGGAGGAGACGGTGAAGTTCGTGGCGCTGCTGTCGGGCATCTACCGCGACTTCGGCTTCGAAAGCTTCCGCGTGAAGTTCAGCGACCGCCCCGAGG
The DNA here is from genome assembly GCA_041639675.1 of Rubritepida sp. Taxonomy (GTDB): domain Bacteria; phylum Pseudomonadota; class Alphaproteobacteria; order Acetobacterales; family Acetobacteraceae; genus Roseococcus. The sequence goes on from JBEQBS010000017.1 coordinate 2,331, forward strand.
AGCGCGCCGGCGACGATGCCACCTGGGACCGTGCGGAGGGCGCCTTGAAGGAGGCCTGCCGCATCGCCGGCGTGGATTACGAGCTGAACCCGGGGGAGGGCGCCTTCTACGGCCCCAAGCTGGAATTCGTGCTGCGCGACGCCATCGGCCGCGACTGGCAATGCGGCACGCTCCAGGTGGATTTCGTGCTGCCCGAGCGGCTGGACGCCGAATACGTGGCCGAGGCCGGCGACCGCCGCCGCCCCGTGATGCTGCACCGGGCCATCCTGGGCAGCTTCGAGCGCTTCCTGGGCATCCTGATCGAGCAGCATGCCGGGCGCTTCCCGCTCTGGCTGGCGCCGGTGCAGGTGGCGGTGGCGACCATCGTGGACGACGCGATTCCCTTCGCGGAGCAAGCCACGGCGGCCCTGCGCGCCGCCGGGCTGCGGGTGGACACCGATTTCCGCAACGAGAAGATCAACGCCAAGGTGCCCTTCCACATCGAGCAGCGTACCCCGGTGCTGGCGGTGATCGGCCGGCGCGAGGCCGAGGAGGGCAGGGTGGTGCTGCGCCGCCTGCCGGGCCGCGAGCAGGAGGCGCTGCCCCTGGCCGAGGCGGTGGCCAGGCTGGCCGCCGAGGCCGCGCCCCCCGACGCGACGGTTGCGCCGTGACGCGCGCCGCACCATAAAGCGCCCGTAAGCCAGACACCACGACAGGAGCCTTCCCATAGCCCGCCCCCCCATGCCGCCCGCCCCGCCGACCCGTGACGGCCCCCGCGTGAACGAGGAGATCCGCGTCCCGCAGGTCCGCCTCATTGACGAGAATGGCGAGATGCTGGGCGTGCTGAGCATCCGCGACGCGCTGTACAAGGCCTACCAGGCGGGCATGGACCTGCTGGAGATCAGCCCGAACGCGGTGCCGCCGGTGTGCAAGATCACCGACTACGGCAAGTTCAAGTACGAGCAGCAGAAGAAGGCCAACGAGGCCCGCAAGAAGCAGAAGGTCGTCGAGATCAAGGAAGTCAAGGTTCGCCCGAACATTGACGACCACGATTACGAGGTGAAGATGCGCATGGCGCGCAACTTCATCGGCGAGGGCGACAAGGTGAAGGTCACGCTGCGCTTCCGCGGCCGCGAGATGGCCCACCAGGAGCTGGGCGTGAAGCTGCTGGAGCGCATCCGCGCCGACCTGGTCGAGATCGTGAAGGTCGAGTCCATGCCGCGGCTGGAGAACCGGCAGATGATCATGGTGCTCGCGCCGAAGTGACGGCGCGGTCCGGCATGCGTTAGCCTGCCGCCATGACCATCTGGCTGGCCGAAGGCGAGACGCTGCCGACCATCGAGGACGCCGTGACCCTGGCGCGGCGCATCCGGCTGGCGCGCCCGGACGCCGAGATCTGGCTCTTCGGTTCCCTCGCGCGCGGCCGGGCCCGACGCGGCAGCGACCTCGACCTCGCGGCGGTGCTGCCGGATGCCGCCTTCGTCGGCCGCCGCGCCGTGGACCTGACGGCGGAGCTGCGCCGCGCCGCAGGTCCGCGCGAACACGCGCTCGACCTCGTGGTCTTCCCGCGCTCCTGGTTCGAGGCGCTGCGCGGCGACGGCTCCGCTCTCGCCGCCACCATCCAGCGCGAGGGGCGGGTGATCGGATGAGCGGCGCGGCGCCGCCGATCGGCGTGCTGCGCGCCGCGCGCTGGCTGGCGCATGCCATGCGCGACCGTGACCGGGCGGAGGACCTCGCCGCACGCGGCGACCCCGAGCTGGCGCTGTTCTGCTGGCAGCAGGCGGCGGAGAAGGCGTTGAAGGCCGTGCTCGTCGCGGCCGGCGCGCCCTTCGAGCGCACGCACAGCCTGGACCGCCTGCTGGTGCGCGCCGGGCGGCTGGACGCCGGCTTCCTCGACTGCCCCGGCGACCCGGAACGGGTGAGCGCCTATGTCAGCCGCTTCCGCTACCCGGACGAACTCGGCGACGACGCGGCCACGCCGGAGGATGTGGAGGCGGCGCGCCTGGTCTCCGCCTGGCTGGTGGCGGCGGCCGAAGCCCGGTTGGCCGGGCCGGTGGCGGAGCTCGCGGCCCGCATCCGCGCCGGCCATGGTGCTTGACCGGCCACGGGGGGCGGTCTAGGACGCCCCATCGTTCCGGCCCCCTCGGGGGTCGCCGCCGCTCCGCGAAGGCTCGCGCAGCGGCGCAATGTCGTTTGGAAAGGGCTCTTCGTGTTCGAGGCTTTGGGCAACCGTCTCCAGGGAGTGTTCGACCGCCTGCGCGGCCGCGGCGCCCTGTCCGAGGCCGACGTGTCCGATGCCCTGCGCGAGGTCCGCGTGGCGCTGCTGGAGGCCGATGTCGCCCTGCCGGTGGTGAAGGACATCACCGCCAGGGTGCGTGAGCGCGCGGTGGGGCAGGAGGTGATCCGCTCCATCCAGCCCGGCCAGCAGGTGGTGAAGATCGTCCATGACGCGCTGGTGGAGGCGCTGGGCGGCACGGATGCTCCCAAGGGCCTGGACCTCGCCGCGCCGGCGCCGCTGCCCATCCTCATGGTCGGGCTCCAGGGCTCGGGCAAGACCACCACCTCGGGCAAGATCGCGCTGCGGCTGAAGGGCCGCGAGCGCAAGAAGGTCCTGCTGGCGTCGCTCGACGTGCATCGCCCGGCCGCGCAGATCCAGCTCCAGCAGCTCGCGCAGCGGGCCGAGGTGGCGAGCCTGGAGATCGTCCCCGGTCAGACGCCCCTGCAGATCGCCGAGCGCGCCATGGCCCGCGCGCGCGGCGAGCTGTTCGACGTGGTGATCCTCGACACCGCCGGCCGCCTCTCGATTGACGAGGCGCTGATGGCGGAGGTCGCGGCCGTGAAGGCCGCGGTGAAGCCGCACGAGACGCTGCTGGTCGTGGACGCCATGACCGGCCAGGACGCGGTGCAGACCGCGCGCGCCTTCAACGAGCAGGTGGGCGTCACCGGCATCGTGATGACGCGGGTGGATGGCGATGCCCGCGGCGGCGCCGCGCTCTCCATGCGCGCCGTCACCGGCGCGCCGATCAAGCTGCTGGGCGCCGGCGAGAAGCTGGATGCGCTGGAGGAGTTCCACCCCGACCGCATCGCCGGCCGCATCCTCGGCATGGGCGACATCGTCTCCCTGGTCGAGAAAGCGGCCGAGACGCTGGACCAGGCGGAGGCCGAGAAGCTCGCCGCGCGGATGCAGAAGGGGCAGTTCAGCCTCGACGACTACGCCAGCCAGCTCAAGCAGATCGGCAAGATGGGCGGCATGGGCGGGCTGATGGGCATGCTGCCCGGCGTGTCCAAGATCAAGGCGCAGCTGGCCGACGCCAATTTGGACACGACGATCCTGAAGAGGCAGGCCGCGATCATCGGCAGCATGACGGCGAAGGAACGCCGCGCGCCGGAGATCATCAAGGCCAGCCGCAAGAAGCGCATCGCCGCCGGCTCCGGCAGCAGCGTGCAGGAGGTGAACCGCCTCCTCAAGCAGTTCGAGGACATGCGCGACGTGATGAAGCGCATGAACAAGATGGGCCAGAAAGGGTTGATGCGCGGCGGCCTCGCCTCGCTCCTGCCTGGCATGAAGCGACCGTTCTAGAAGGACATGAACGCACCATGGGTCTGAAGATTCGCCTCGCCCGCGCCGGCGCCAAGAAGCGCCCCTACTACCACATCGTGGTGGCCGACAGCCGCTCGCCGCGCGACGGCCGCTTCATCGAGAAGCTGGGCTCCTACAACCCGATGCTGCCGGCCGAGCACGCGGACCGCATCCGCCTGCAGGACGAGAAGATCAAGGAGTGGCTGGGCAAGGGCGCGCTGGCGACCGACCGCGTGGCCAAGTTCCTCGGCAAGGCCGGCATCATCCCGATGCCGGTCTTCCCGGAGCAGCCGATCCAGTCCAAGCCGAAGAAGAAGGCGCAGGAACGCGCCGCGGCCGCCGGCTGATCCAGCCATGGCGCCGGCGATGATCCTGCTGGGCGAGATCGGGCGGCCGCACGGCGTGCGGGGCCTGGTGCGCGTCCGCAGCTTCACCGCCGAGCCCATGGGCCTCGCCGGCTACGGCCCCTTGTTCAGCGAGGACGGCACGCGCCGCTTCGACCTGACCCTGCTGGCCGAGGATTTGGCGAAGCTGGAAGGCGTGGCCGACCGCGACGCCGCCGCGAGGCTGACCGGCACGAAGCTCTACGTCCCGCGCGAGGCGCTGCCGGACCCGGACGGGGAGGATGAGTTCTACCTCGCCGACCTCGAAGGGCTTGCGGCGCAGGGCGAGGACGGGGCGCCGCTGGGCCGCGTCACGGCGGTGGAGGACCACGGCGCCGGCGCCTTCCTGGTGCTGGATGACGGCAGGCTGATCCCCTTCACCAAGGCCGCCGTGCCGGTGGTGGATGTGGCGGCCGGCCATGTCGTGGTGATCCCGCCGGCCGAGGTGGAGGCGCGCGAGGCATGAGCTGGCGCGCCACCTGCCTGACGCTGTTCCCGGCGATGTTCCCCGGCCCGCTGGGGGAATCCCTGGCCGGGCGGGCGCTGCGCGACGGGCTGTGGAGCCTGGAGGCCCGGGACATCCGCGCCCATGGCCTGGGCCGGCACCGCAGCGTGGACGACACGCCCTTCGGGGGCGGCGCCGGCATGGTGCTGCGGCCGGACGTGGTGGATGCCGCGGTGGCGGAGGCCATGCCGGAGGGCGACGGCCGGCCGCTGATCTACCTGACGCCGCGCGGGCAGGTGCTGGACCAGGCGCTGGTCCGCGATCTGGCGGCCGGGCCGGGCGTGGTGCTGCTCTGCGGCCGCTTCGAGGGGGTGGACCAGCGGGTGATCGAGCGCCGCGCGATGCGGGAGGTCTCCCTGGGGGATTTCGTGCTGAGCGGGGGCGAGATGGCGGCGCTGGCCCTGCTGGATGCCTGCGTGCGGCTGCTGCCCGGCGTCATGGGCGCGGCCGAATCCGGGATGGAGGAAAGCCATTCCGAGGGGCTGCTGGAATACCCGCACTACACGCGGCCGGCGGAATGGCAGGGGCTGGCCGTGCCGCCCGTGCTGCTCTCCGGCCATCATGCCGAGGTGGCGCGCTGGCGGCGCGCCGAGATGGAGGCGGCAACGCGCCAGCGCCGCCCCGACCTCTGGCACCGACATCAGGTTGCCCGCGGCGGCGCGGCGGCCTAAACGACACGCGAGAAAGGACTACCGACATGAACCTGTTGCAGCAGTTCGACGAGGCCCAGAAGCAGCGCCTCCTGGCCGAGCGCCCTGTCCCCGACTTCGCGGCCGGCGACACCGTGCGCGTGATGGTGAAGGTGGTGGAGGGCGAGCGCGTCCGCACCCAGGCCTATGAGGGCGTGGTGATCGCGCGCTCCAACCGCGGGCTGCACAGCAACTTCACGGTGCGCAAGCTGAGCTACGGCGAGGGCGTGGAGCGCGTCTTCCCGCTGCATTCCTCCGCGATCGCGGAGATCAGCGTGGTCCGCCGCGGCAAGGTGCGGCGCGCCAAGCTGTATTACCTGCGCGGGCGCACCGGCAAGTCGGCGCGCATCGCCGAGAAGCTGGGCATGAAGGCGGACCCCAAGGCCGCCGCCGCCCAGCCGCAGGGCTGAATGCCTGACGGGCGGGGCCGAGAGGCCCCGCCTTTTTTGATTCCGGGGAGAGGATGCACATGGCCGAAACGCGGCCCCGCACGCTGTTCGACAAGATCTGGGACCATCACGTGGTGGAGACGCTGCCTGATGGCACCGCCCTCCTCTACATAGACCGCCACCTGGTGCACGAGGTGACGAGCCCGCAGGCCTTCGAGGGGCTGCGCGCCGCCAACCGCCCGGTGCGCCGGCCGGACGCCACCATCGCCGTGGTGGACCACAACATCGCCACCGACGAGAGCCGCCGCACCGGCATCACCGACCCCGAGAGCCGCGTGCAGGTCGAGACGCTGGAGCAGAACGTCCAGGCCTTCGGCGTGCCCTATATCCCGCTGCTGGACGACCGGCAGGGCATCGTCCACGTCATCGGGCCGGAGCAGGGGCTCTCGCTGCCCGGCATGACGATCGTCTGCGGCGACAGCCACACCTCGACGCATGGCGCGCTGGGCGCGCTGGCCTTCGGCATCGGCACCAGCGAGGTGGAGCACGTGCTGGCCACGCAGACGCTGCTGCAGAAGCCGGCGAAGAACATGCGCGTGACGGTGGATGGCCGGCTTCCCGCGGGCTGCACGGCGAAGGACATCGTGCTGGCCATCATCGGGCGCATCGGCACGGCCGGCGGCACCGGCCACGTGATCGAGTTCGCCGGCGAGGCCATTCGCGCGCTGGACATGGCCGGGCGGATGACCGTCTGCAACATGTCCATCGAGGCCGGCGCGCGCGCCGGCATGGTGGCGCCGGACGAGACGACCTTCGCCTATGTCCGCGGCCGCCCGCATGCGCCCAAGGGCGAGGCGCTGGAGCGCGCCATCGCCTGGTGGCGCACGCTGCCCAGCGACGACGGCGCCACGTTCGACAAGGAGGTGGTGCTGCGGGCGGAGGAGATCGTGCCCATGGTCTCCTGGGGCACCAGCCCGGAGGATGTGCTGCCCGTCACCGGCGTGATCCCCGACCCGGCCGATGCCGCCGACGAGGCGCGGCGCGCGCAGCTCCAGCGCATGGTGGACTACATGGGCCTCACGCCCGGCCAGCGCATCACGGACCTGAAGGTGGATGTGGCCTTCATCGGCTCCTGCACCAATTCGCGCATCGAGGACATGCGCGCGGCCGCCGCCATCGCGCGCGGGCGCAAGGTGGCGCCGGGGGTGCGGGCCATGGTGGTGCCGGGCTCCGGCGTGGTGAAGCTCCAGGCCGAGGCGGAGGGGCTGGACGCGGTGTTCCGCGAGGCCGGCTTCGAGTGGCGCGAGGCCGGCTGCTCGATGTGCCTGGGCATGAACCCGGACAAGCTGACGCCCGGCCAGCGCTGCGCCAGCACCAGCAACCGCAACTTCGAAGGGCGGCAGGGGCCGGGCGGCCGCACCCACCTGGTCAGCCCCGCCATGGCGGCGGCGGCGGCCATCGCCGGGCATTTCGTGGACGTGCGGGAGTGGAGCGCGCAATGACCCCCTTCACCACCCTGACCGGCATCGCCGCGCCCTTGCCCAAGGCCAATGTGGACACGGACCAGATCATCCCGGCCCGCTTCCTCAAGACCATCAAGCGCACGGGGCTGGGCAAGAGCCTGTTCGCCAATTTCCGCTACGACGAATCGGGGGCGGAGAAGCCGGATTTCGTGCTGAACCAGGAGCCCTACCGCAAGGCCGAGGTGCTGATCGCCTTCGAGAATTTCGGCTGCGGGAGCTCGCGCGAACACGCGCCGTGGGCGCTGCTGGATTTCGGCATCCGCTGCGTCATCGCGCCCGACTTCGCCGACATCTTCCACAACAACAGCTTCAAGAACGGCATCCTGCCGGTGAAGCTGCCGCGCGACGTGTGCGAGCGGCTGATGGAGGATGCCCGCATGGGCGGCAATGCCCGCATCACCGTGGACCTGGAGCGCCAGGTGGTGGTGCGCCCCAACGGCGAGGAGATCCCCTTCGAGGTGGACCCCTTCCGCCGCCACTGCCTGCTGAACGGCCTGGACGACATCGGCCAGACGCTCCAGCACGCGCCCGCCATTGACACCCACGAGGCCAAGCTGCGCGCCTCGCAACCCTGGTTGTTCGCCTGATGTCCAACAAGAAGCTGCTGGTCCTCCCCGGTGACGGCATCGGCCCCGAGGTGATGCGCGAGGTCCGCCGCGTGGTGGACTGGATGGGCGCGCGCTGCGCCGTCTCCTTCGCGGTGGAGGAGGGGCTGGTCGGTGGCGCCGCCATCGAGGCCACGGGCTCGCCCTGCCCGGATGCGACGGTGGCGGCGGCCAAGGCGGCGGATGCGGTGCTGTTCGGCTCGGTCGGCGGGCCGCAATGGGATTCGCTGCCCTTCGAGCAGCGGCCCGAGCTGGGCATCCTGCGGCTGCGCAAGGAACTCGGCCTCTTCGCCAACCTGCGCCCGGCCGTGGTGCTGGACCCGCTGGTGGATGCGTCCTCGCTCAAGCCCGACATCGTGCGGGGCCTGGACATCATGATCGTGCGCGAAAGCACGGGCGGCATCTACTTCGGCGAGCCGCGCGGCGTGACCACCGGCGCGGACGGCAAGCGCGTGGGCGTGGACACCGAGGTGTATTCGGAGGAGGAGATCGCCCGCGTCGCGCGCGTCGCCTTCGACCTGGCGCGCAAGCGGCGCAACAAGGTGACGAGCACCGAGAAGGCCAACGTCATGCAGTCCGGCCGGCTGTGGCGCGCGGTCGTCTCCGAGGTCCACAAGGCGGAGTTCGCCGATGTGGAGCTGGAGCACATGTATGCCGACAACGCGGCGATGCAGCTCTGCTCGCGGCCGAAGCAGTTCGACGTGATCCTGGCTTCCAACCTGTTCGGCGACGTGCTGAGCGACCTGGCGGCGGCGCTGACGGGGTCCCTGGGCATGCTGCCCTCGGCCACGCTGGGCGCGGTGCAGCCCAATGGCAAGCGGCATGCGCTGTACGAGCCCATCCATGGCTCGGCGCCGGACATCGCGGGCAAGGGCGTGGCGAATCCGTCCGCGCAGATGCTGTCCTTCGCCATGCTGCTGCGCTGGTCCTTCGGGCTGGAGGAAGAGGCCCGGCTGATCGAGCGCGCGGTGGAGAAGGTGCTGGCCGGCGGGCTGCGCACGGCGGACATCATGCAGCCCGGCATGGCGCGCGTCGGCACGGCCGTGATGGGCGAGGCGATCCTGCGCGAGCTGGAGAAGCTGCACGCCGCGTGATTTTCCTGCCCGCCGGGGGGTTGTGCCCGGCGGGCAGCTTGGGTATCTCCCCCTCCAGCGGCACGCGCCCGTAGCTCAATGGATAGAGCACCAGACTACGGATCTGGGGGTTGGGAGTTCGAGTCTTCCCGGGCGCGCCAGGTCGTTGAGTGAGTGTCGAAGTCGGTAAGCGCCCGTAGCTCAGCTGGATAGAGCACCAGACTACGAATCTGGGGGTCAGAGGTTCGAATCCTTTCGGGCGCGCCACCGCCCTTCGACAACAAAAAAGGCGCCGGGCCATCCAGCCCGGCGCCTTCTTCATGTCTGGCGCCTGGTCAGGCCGGCGCGCCCAGCCGCCGCTCCGCGATCTGCTGCTTCATGGACTTCTGCAGCTTCTCGAAGGCGCGCACCTCGATCTGGCGCACGCGCTCGCGGCTGATGTTGTATTGCTGGCTCAGCTCCTCCAGCGTCGTCGGCTCGTCCTTCAGGCGCCGCTCGATCAGGATGTGGCGCTCACGCTCGTTCAGGGTCTTCAGCGCGCCGTTCAGCATGTCCTTGCGGTTGGACATGTCCTCGCTCTCGGCGAGCGTGGTTTCCTGGCTTTCGCCCTCATCCACCAGCCAATCCTGCCACTCGCCCTCGCTATCCGCCCGCACGGGGGCGTTCAGGCTGTTGTCCGGGCTGGCGAGGCGGCGATTCATGCTCACCACGTCCTGCTCGGGCACCTGGAGGGTCTTGGCGATCTTGGCCACCACCTCGGGCTGAAGGTCGCCCTCCTCCAGCGCCGCCATCTGGCCCTTCAGCCGGCGGAGGTTGAAGAACAGCTTCTTCTGCGCCGCCGTGGTGCCCATCTTCACCAGCGACCAGGAGTGCAGGATGTATTCCTGGATGGCCGCGCGAATCCACCACATGGCGTAGGTGGCCAGGCGGAAGCCGCGCTCCGGGTCGAAGCGCTTGACGGCCTGCATCATGCCGACATTGCCTTCGGAGATCAGCTCGCCCACCGGCAGGCCGTAGCCGCGGTAGCCCATGGCGATCTTGGCGACGAGGCGCAGGTGCGAGGTGACGAGCTTATGGGCGGCGTGCTCATCCGCCTGGTCGCGCCAGCGCTTGGCGAGCTCCAGCTCCTCCTCCGGCGCCAGCATGGGGAACTTGCGGATCTCCTGCAGGTAGCGGGAGAGGTTGCCCTCGGGGGCGATCGGGATGCTCAGCGACGCCATGGGTGAAACGAGCCTTCCATCTTTGCCGCGCACGCCCCGAGACGGCGGCGCCACGCGGCGTTTCGTGCCGAACGTCCCCGGGCCCGGCCCGGCTGCATCCACCCCCGTCTCGGCAGGGGCGGGTGGCAGCAACCGGTGCCATACGCGGCACCCGGAGACGCAACGACTTTCATCCGTGTCATACTGCAAGGCGGGCCGGCTGTCCAGCAAAATAGACCAATCCAGTCGGATTAATCCCGCAGGAGGGTGGCCAGCGCCTGGAAATCCGCCGGCGGCTCCGAGGAGAACTCTAGCAGAACTTTCGTGATCGGGTGGTTAAATCGCAGCGAGGCGGCGTGCAGCGCCTGGCGCGGGAAGGCCAGCGCGGCTTCCCGCGCCGCCTCCGGCAGGGCCTTGGCGGCCGCGGGAATGCGGCGGAGATAGACGGGGTCGCCCACCAGCGGGTGGCCAAGATGGGCCAGGTGGACGCGGATCTGGTGCGTGCGGCCGGTCAGCAGCTTGCAGCGCAGCAATGCGGCGGCGCCGTGGAAGCCCTCCAGCACGGCGTAGCGCGTGGTAGCGTGCTTGCCGCTGCGCGCCCCGCCCCGGCCGACCACGGCCATGCGCTTGCGGTCGGTCTGGTGGCGGCCGATGGCGGCCTCCACCTCGCCCTCGGGCGGGCTGGGGATGCCCCAGCACAGGGCGCGGTACTCGCGGTCCAGGTCGCGGTGGAGGAAGGCTGCGGACAGCGCCTCATGCGCCGGCTGGGTCTTGGCCACCACCATGATGCCGGAGGTGTCCTTGTCCAGCCGGTGGACGATGCCGGGCCGCGCCTCGCCGCCGATTCCCTCCAGATCCTCGCCCGCATGGCCCAGCAGGGCGTTGACCAGCGTGCCCTCGGCGTGGCCGGGCGCGGGATGCACCACCAGCCCGGCCGCCTTGTCGAGCACGATCAGGTGGCGGTCCTCGAAGAGGATATCCAGCGGGATGTCCTGCGCCAGGGGTGCGGCCGGGCGGGGCGGGGGGGTGGTGAGGGCGTAGGTGCTGCCCGGCCGCACGGGTTCGGCCGGTTCGCGCGCGGGGGTGCCGTCGCGGGTCGCCTGGCCCTCCTCGATCAGCGCCTTGACGCGGGAGCGCGAGAGGCCGTTCAACCGGCTGGCCAGGAAGCGGTCCAGGCGTTCGCCGCGGTCGGATTCGCCGGCGGTCACGGAATGGGTTTCGGCGGAGGCCACGATGCGCGCGCTCAAGGTTCTGGTGGTGGGGATGGGGGTGCTGATCGTCGCCGGCACCGTGACGCTTGTGGTGCTGCTCGTCCAGCGCGCCGGCGGCGGGCGGGGCGGCGAGGTGGCGGCGCGCGCCAGCCTGGACCTGCCGGCGGGCACGCAGATCGTCTCGGTGGCCGGTGCGGGCGAGCGATTCGCGGTGCATGTGCGCGGGCCGGGCGGCGATTGGGTGGTGCTGGTGGATTCGCGCACCGGCCGCCCGGTGGGCGAGCTGCGGCCGGGCGGCGCGGTGCCGACGCGCTGATGGCGCACCGCAAGCCCCACCTGCCGGAGAAGACCTGCGCCGCCTGCGGCCGGCCTTTCGCTTGGCGTAGGAAATGGGCGCGGGACTGGGAGAATGTGCGTTTCTGCTCGGACGCGTGCCGCACGGGGCGATATTCCGCGGCCGCCGGGGTTGCGCGAAAGGATGGTGGGCGTTAGAGAGCCGCCACAGGCCACGTCCCCTTCGTCTAGAGGCCTAGGACACCGCCCTCTCACGGCGGCAACACGGGTTCGAATCCCGTAGGGGACGCCAAGCTTTTCAAGGGCTTGTCCGGACTGGCATCCTCCGTCTCGAGAATGATCTCGAGAATGGGGTAGCGACATTGGACCCTTGCGCATTCTGGCCGCTGAATCGGCACCTGGGTTACGTCGCCATGATGGGTCGCCTGCGGGTCGCCTGCGGGTCGCCATCGAAAGTCCCGTCTCCAGAATGGCGGCTCGCTTCCCGTGCCACAGTTGCCGGACACCGACGTCCTGCCCCGGCTCCGTACCGTGGCGCTGCGCATGGAATGTCGGCTCGACCGGAACGCGCTGATGTTCCCAGGCCTCAAGCCGGGGCGGATGTTGTCGGACATGACCTTGTCCACCCCGGTCCGGCGCATGGCTGTGCGCGACCTGGATCCCGATGCCCTGCCGCGGTGGAGCGACAGGGGCGGGCACATCGCGGTGCCGCATGGCTTCCACTCGAGCTTCAGAGAGTGGACGCGCGGCACGGACTATGCCGACGGGCTGTGCAAACTGGCTCCAGCGCATTTGGACGGCAACGACACCCGCGTGGCCTATGCGCGCGAGGAGATGATGGAGGAGAGGCGACCGCTGATAGCGCAATGGGCGTCCTGGGGCCTGTGCGTCCGGCCCGCTGCTGCTCCGGCCGTCGAGCAGGCGCCGATCATCGAGATGGCGGCGGCATGGCGGCAGGAGCGACCGGATATCGGGCGGCGGCAAAAAAATCGAAGTCATGCCCGCGATGGTCACGGTTTGTGCTTGACGGGATGTGGAACCCGATCTGACTATTCCGAGTGAAAGCCGTCCCCTCCCTCTCCAGCCTCGCCAGACCCGTCCTTGGATGGGCTGCGACGCTGTGCGGCGTCACGCTCCCCACCACCTCTCCCAGGCACGCCGTCGGAGGACCCCGGCCTGGACAACGCTGGACGCACCCATGGCCCGCCGCGCCGTCCCACCCGCCCTTGCCGCTCCCCCCATCCCAGCGCTCTCGCCCGTCTGCGGGCCTGGGGCACCGGCCAACGATGCCGGACGATCCCCGCTGCATGATCCCGCGCCGGGTCGGCTGCTGATCTCGGTGGCCGAGGCGCGCGACGCACTGGGGGTGGGCACGACCAAGCTCTACGCCCTGCTGGGCGATGGCAGCCTGCGGGCGCGGCGTCTTGGCGGTCGCACGCTGATCGAGTCCGCCAGCCTGCGCGCCTTCGTCGAGAGCCTGCCGGTGGCCGAGTTCGGCCGTCCAGCTGAGGCAGCCGACCCCACGCCGCCTGCCCGGCGACGGGGACGGCCGCGCCGTGTCGGGTAGGCAAACTACCGGGCGTGCTTATGGTGGACGATCGCGAGGTGGCAAGGTCATCGCCGATGACCTCATCGCCGCGGTGACGCTGACCGGCGTGACCGTCCGGCAGGGGCACGGTTTGACGCTGGCTGCCGAAAAGCCGTGGTCAACCTGGCTGCTTCCTGACGCGGGCCATGGCGGCGTTCCTGCGCTTGGCGATCCGGCCAAGGCTGATCGTGATCTGCATCTCGTCGATGACGTTGGGATCGTAGTCGTCCAGCCATTCGCGGATCTCGTCATGCTCGGGGTGGCCAGGATCGGCGGCAATATCGAGCTTTTCATGGAACCCAGGAATGCCGCCGCAGTCCTCAGGCGGGCCGTTGCCTTCTCCGGCGACGTAGCGCGGGTAGCCGATGCCGGGCTCACCCTGCCGGATGCCGGTCAGGATCAGGCGGTGCTCCCAGTGGTCGCCGAAATCATAGACGTAGGTCATGGTCGTCTTGCGAGGCGTCAGCACCTCCCGCAGGCGGACCTTCGCCGCCTCGCTGCGCGGCTCGGTGCCCCAGTCCTCATCCATCGGCAGGCCGAACCGCCGCTGGCCGATGGTGAACTCCCACAGGTGGTAGTCGAGCCAGCCCATGGCCGCCTGAATGACCTCGTGCAGGGACTTCAGCGTGATGGAGGTGGGCACCTCGACCTGACGCCAGATCAGCGGGTCGCTGTCGCAGAGTTCGATCCGGAGCGTGCATATCTCGTTGACGCTGTTGACTGCGGACATGCCACTCTTCCCGCTCAGGCAGTCAGTCTGTCACCTGCCTTCTTCCAGTTCCAGGGCGGCAGCTCGTGCAGGTAGGATACGGCGCGGGCAGCCATGGGCAGGCTGGTGAAGGACTACCCCACCAACCGTTCCGACAGCATGGTCAACATGGCGCGCCAGGACCTGCGCGCCGCTTTGCACGCTTAGTCGCAGACACGCGCCCGCGACGGCAGGCTGCGCGTGGCCGGCAGGCACGCCTTCGAAGGCTCCGGCGCCTTCTGCGCGCGGCCGCTGCGGGACGCCGTACCCTCTGGCATGACCGCCCGCCGCAACAGCATCTTCGACCGCGCCACCGCCATCACCTAGCCTGTCCGCCTGAATCACGCACGGCCTCGGAAACCTCGCCCGCCACTGTCGAGATGCATGTCCACAAGGCATCGGCGGCGAGACTGAGCGGGCTGTCACGACGCCGGGCCAGATAGATCCGCCGTTTGACGCCGTCCCCGGCGACGGGGAGCACGGCCATGTCCTGGATGTACCACGCCAGCAACCGCGGCACGATTCCGACGGAGTGCCCGGAGCGGAGGGTGCGACGAGGGATGAGAGCTGCTCCACCTCGTCGAACCAGTTGCGTCGCACACCGCGCCGTTCGGGCTGGTCGCCCCTGTCTTCAGGCGGCCCGCTTCGATGTCTTGAGGCCCTTCGATGCCCCGTGCATCAGCGCCCGGCAGTGTTCCATCATGCAGGGCCAGAGCGGCGCATCCGGATGGCCCAGCAAGGCTTCGAGCGCCACGCAGATCGCAACGTGTTCAGCCACGCTGGGCCTCCTCCGGGCGCACTCCTCGCAGCGGCACGACTGATGCATGGTGTTGATCATCGTCGTCCAGTCAGGGGATGTTCCACGTCGCGTGCCCCAGCACATCACAGCGACATCGCCGGCGAGGTCGAAGGGCAGCCGGTGCATGTGCTTCATCTTGCGCATGGCCGCGCGCGGGACATTGATCGTGGAAGACCAGTCCATCCCGCCTGGCACGTTCGGGTTCGGCTCGACTGCCAGGGTTGCCGTGACCGGCGTGATTCCCATGAACTCACCAAGGGCGAGAGGGGCGGCGCGGTAGAGCGCATTGAAACGTCGGGTACGTGCCGAGACGCGGATGGGCGACCACATCAGGCGTGCCGCGCTTTCGTTGTTCAGGGCCGGAGCCAGATGGGCGAGTGGGTTGTGCATGGTCGATCCCTTGATCGAATGGAGACGGGAAAGAGGAGTTTGGTGGCCTCGGCTGAAGCCGTTCACGTGCGGTGGAGCGCGTGCTGATCCCGCGGATGAAAGCCTGGACAGGCCACCCGAAGATCCTCGTCGTCTCCGAGGGGCCAGCCAGGAAGGCGCATGGCGCGATCGCGCCTGCGCGGCGCCAGAGGCATCGGGCGGCAAGCCGCTCCGTGGTGGCACGGACTGCTCAGGGGGCGCTGCGGAGGTGGATGCGGTTCTCACCAACCATCATCGAATGCGTTCGCCGCTACGGGCAAGGAAATCGCGCATGCGAGCCGAACGATTTCTGTCCCTGCCCACCAAGTCGAGATCGCGCTGGATCGGGGCAGGAGTCGGAGGTCAGCGATGATGCGAGCGCCAGCCTTCGGCGTGCGATGGATGCGCTGGTTCCCGGATGTCAGGCATGACTTTGTCGGTGCTGGTACATCGCTTGGCCACATACGGCCTGCCGGGGGGCGTGCCGCCGCGCTGGCGCGACAGGCTAGGCAACGTGGTGGTCCCGCACGGCTTCTGGCCGTCGTTCAAGGAGTGGTGCCAGGGTCTACCAGGACGAGCTGTCGGAGCCGGCGCTGGCCCATGTCGAGACCAGCGAAGCCCGTGCCGCCTATGCCCGCGACGAGCTCGTGGCGGGCATAGGCGGCCCGTGATGCAGGCATTGGCCGACTGGTGCCGTGACGGCGGCGCGGCGCAGGAGGGGAAGGAGGGCGTGATCGTGTCCGCCTGACGGGGTCGATGTCGGGCGCTGCAGATTTTTCGTCGCAGGGCAAAAAACTGAGGCAGTCGTCGGGGACGGAAGGGGTGGGGGAGCTGAGCATCGGCCAGCAGTTCCACGGCTCAGGTTCATGCCCCAACTCAGGCATTCCCGAAGGACGACGACGCTGCCCGGACGGGCGAGATCTGTGGGCGTCGGCTGCCACTCAGAAGCATGCGGTGCGAGTTCCGGTTCTGGGAAGCGGCCAGTAAAAAAATCTGCGGGCGCTTTCCACCACCGCCTCGGATATTGCGATGCGCTTTTCCTGCCCCCGTTCGGCACTCCACCTGGGGTTCTTGGACCGCTGGCGTCCACCGAACTCGGGCACATGCGCCCCAATGGCCTCTGCGACATCGAGCAGACAGCGGCATGACAACCCCGTTGCCCCGCCAAAGGCGGCAGCCGACGGATCGGACGGGGTAGGGTGCGGTCACATGATGACGATGACTCCCTCTCGCTGACGGAAACCGGAGCAGAGCTCCGGCTGGAGGTCGATTGCGCGATCCGGCCGGGCTGGCCGGAACGTCGCTGCTCCACGCCAAGCATCCAGCACGCACGGGCTTGATCGCAAGGATCCTGCGCATGCCGCGGCTGAGGCCGTGGCACTCCACCGATTTCGCCGAAGCCTCATGCCCCAGCCGAGCCGGTGCAGGCGCGACATGAGCTCACATGTGTGTGCGCCCTGGCCGGGGGGGATGCCATGATCCAGACTGGCGCTGTCCCACCACCCGCGCAGAGCGCGGCGAGATGCCGATGCACCCGCGCGAGCCCATGCGGCCCGCCCTTGGCCATGACCACCATCGGCCTTTGGCCGCCGAACGCCCCGGCCCGGTGTCGTGCGCGCAGCCAGCGCAGGTCCTGACCCTCGCCCAGGTACAGCACGCCGAGCATGCGGTGGACGCCGAGCACCAGCCCAAGACGATGCAGCGCCGCCGCCTGCAGCACGAGGGGCCGCCCTGCCTGCGCCCGCAGCACGGCATGGCGCAGGCCCGGCGCCATTCGCCAGCCCAGCAGGCTGCGCCGGGCCTGCAGGCCGAGGCCCCAGCGGTCCAGGACCCGCCAGGCCGTGCGCAGGGCGGCGCCGCCCAGCCGCGCCCGGTCCGCAAGGCGCATCATCCTTTGTGCATCCAGTCGCGCGGCCGGACCCCGGCGCCGCTCCGTCCCCCGAACCGGCAACGACCCATGGTCGAGTGCCCCCACACCGCCTACTCCCGCGTGCACGGCCAGGAACTCCACCCGCTCATGCTAGGCCGGGCACAGGCGCAGGGGCGCCACCAGCCGGTCGCCGCCGTGCCCGGTCCGCTGGTCCGGCCAGCGCCCGCTGCCACGGCAGCGCGGGTCGTCGGCCTCCGACCCCTGCCGCTTGAGCGCGGAGGGCGGCATGCGCGCCAGCAGGCGCGGCCGCCAGTCCCCGAAGACCTGCCGCGTCCGTCCCGTGTAGGTGTGGCGGCGCGACACCGGCTCAGCACCCCGGCGGCGGGGTGTCCGCACCCTGCATGTCCATCGTCCCGCCGAGCATGGCGCGCACGGTTGCGGCATCGAGCTGGCGCTCGCGCACCAGCCGCGCGGCCAGCGCGCGCACGGTGTCCTCGTGCTGGCGCACCAGCGCCTCGGCCTGGGCATGTGCCTCGGCCAGCAGGGCGCCCACCCGCGCGCGCCAGGTCGGGTCGTTCAGCCGGTGCTGCTGCGGTGCCTGCCAGACCAGCCCGTCCGCCTCCCCCGACAGGCCCAGGCTGCCCAGCATAGTCGTGGCCAGGTGCGTGGCCCGCGCGAGGTCGGAATCCTCGCTGCCGCCCGCGCCGCTGGATGGGCTGCCCAGCAGCAGGATCTCGGCCGCGCGTCCCGCCAGGAGGGCGCGCAGCAGGCGGAACAGCTCTTCGCGGGTCATCAGGCCCTGCGCGTCCAGGGCGCCGTGATCCACGGCCAGCCTGCCCAGTCCGTCGGGCAGGTCGAGGGTCATCGCCCCGACCATCCCGGGATGGGCCGAGAAGAACCCCACCGCATGGCCCGCCTCGTGCACGGCCGCACGCCAGAGCACCGCCTCGGGCAGGGCAGGGCGTGGCGGGGGCATGACCGTGCGCAGGTCCGCCAGCGTGACCGCGCGTGCCTCGGCACGCGCCATGGTCCGGGCCTCGCGGCACCATTGCTCGACGCGCGCCCCGGTGGCGCCCTGCTGGTGGGCGATGCGGCCGAGCACTGCCACCTCGGCACCACCAGGAGCATCGGGGGCGGGAACGATCTCGGGCCCGAGATAGAGGCGCATCATCTGGGCCAGCGCGGCCGCGTCGGGCAGCCGCACATTGATGATCCGGTCGAGTCGTCCGGGCCGCAGGAGCGCGGGGTCGATGGTGTCCAGGCTGTTGGTCGTGCCGACCACGACCACCCCGTCGCGCGGTTCGGCGCCGTCGAGGAGTTCCAGCATGGCGTTGACCACCTGGGTCGAGTAGTCCCGGTGCGACGCCGCGAAGCGCCCGCGGTCGCCCAGGCTGTCCAGCTCGTCCACGAGCAGCACGCAGGGCGCCGCGGCCCTGGCGTCGGCGAAGCAGCGCCGCATGGCCCGCAGCGTGGTGCCGAGGTGGCCGTCATCCGCCGCCTGCCAGCGTGCGAGGGATCCCGTCACCAGCGGCACGCCCGCGCTGGCCGCCAGCGCCTGGGCCAGCAGCGTCTTGCCCGTGCCGGGCGGGCCCACCAGCAAGGCGCCGCGCGACACCTCGGACCAGGGCAGGCTGCCCCGGGCATGGGCGCGCAGGTCCCGCGCCACGGCCCGCGCCCAGTCCCCGGCCTCGCCATGGCCGTGCAGCTGCTCCAGCGTCAGTGCGCTGCGCACGGGCGTGCTGGCGGCATGGCGCCTGCGGTCCGCGATCTCGGCGAGCCGCAGGAGATAGGTCTGCGGCGCCTGGCCGGGCTGCCGGGCGAGGTCCACCTGCAGCGGCGTCACGCCTCCCGGGCGCTGCTCCAGCGGCGGCGGCAGCACCAGCGGGGGGTCCTGGGAAGAGAATCTCCTGAGTGCACCGCGGCGGCGCGGCGTGCGGGGTCCGGGCGACGGATGGTCCGGGGCCTGCAGCCGGGCGAGCGCCGCCGCGCTTTCCGCCTCGTCTCCGGCCAGCACCACGGCCAGGCAGCGCAGGACCTCGGCGTCGGGCGGCGCCACCACCACCGTGGCCTCCGCCGCCGCCAGCAGGTCGGGCGGCACCATGCGCGCGGGGTCGGGCGACAGGACGTGCA
>JBEQBS010000018.1:0-21151 GCA_041639675.1 Rubritepida sp.
GCTGGTGCACCTGGCCGCCGCCGGGCCGCGCGGCACGCTACACCGCCGCTGCCTGTTCGCCGGCGACCGCGACGCGGTGCGGCGGGCGACGGTGGCGGAGGCCCTCGCGTTGGCGCGCGCCGCGTTGGGGGCCATATAGGCGCCATGTCGGACGATGAATGGGAAGTGCCGGACGCCTTCCGCCCCGAGGCCAGCGAATTCGCCTGGCCATTGCGCGAGCGCCTGGATTCCGTGGCCAGCCTGCGCGCCCTGGTGCCGGCGGACGCCACCTCCGTCGCCGCCCTGGGCACGGAGCGCGAGGGCTCGGGCATCTGGATAGACGCCTCCGGCCTGCTGCTGACCATCGGCTACCTGGTGCTGGAGGCGGAGACGATCTGGATCACCGACCATCGCGGCCAGGCGGTGCAGGGCACGGTGGTGGGCACGGATTTCGAGACCGGGCTGGCGCTGGTGCAGGCGCTGGGCCGCGTGCCCGGCATCGCCGTGGCGCCGCTGGGCGACAGCGACTCGCTGGCCGAGGGCGCCTCCTGCGTGCTGGCGGCGCATGGCGGGGCCGAGCGCTCGGTGGCCTGCACGGTCGCCGCCCGCCAGCCCTTCGCCGGGCATTGGGAATACCTGCTGGACGACGCCATCTTCACCGCCCCCGCCCACCCGCACTGGGGCGGCGCCGGGCTGTTCGGGCCGGATGGGCGGCTGGTGGGCGTCGGCTCGCTCATTCTCCAGCAGGGCGGCGGGCGCAAGCGGATGGACCTGAACATGGTGGTGCCCGTCGCGCCGCTGCTGCCGGTGCTGGAGACGATGCGCGCCACCGGCGCCACCGGGCGGCCGGTGCGGCCCTGGCTCGGCCTCTACGCCAGCGAGGACGACGAATCGGTGGGCGTCGGCTCGCTCGCCAAGGGCGGGCCGGCGGAGCAGGCGGGGCTGCGGCCGGAGGACCAGATCATCGCGGTGGAGGGGGAGAAGGTGAGCGACCTCGCCTCGCTCTGGGCCGCGGTGCGCAAGGCCGGGACGGCGGGGGCGAAGGTGCGGATGCTGGTGCGCCGCGGCGCGCGCGAGATGGAAGTGGCCATCACCAGCAGCGACCGCGCGCGCAGCCTCAAGGCGCCACGGTTGCACTGAGCGCGGCGGCCGCCGCCAGCAGCAGCACCAGGCCGAGGATGCCGAGCAGCGCCCAGGCCGATGCCGTCGCCATCGCGGCCTTGATGCGCGGCCAGGCGCGGGAGGCGCGCAGGGCCAGCAGCCCGGCGGCGGCGGCCGGCCACAGCAGCAGGGCCGGGTCTTCCATCGCCGCGCCGGCGAATGCCAGCACCAGGGCGAAGCCGGCCAGCGCCAGCGCCACGCCGATGGCCCCGGCCAGCAGCAGCCCCGCCAGCAGCATGAACGTCCCGAGGCCCATCACGACGACGATCACGGCCATTCCCCCGTCCCGGCCGGCGCAGCCTGCCATCGCGGCGGGCCGGAGGGAAAGCCGCCATCACCGCCGCTGATGGCCGCCATCACCCGCCCATCCTGGCAGGGCGCCCCGCCCGGCCCCATCTGGCCGCGTGAAGGGAGCCACATGCCGGCCCCGCGAGACACACGATGATCGAGATCCGACCCTTCTCCACCCTCGGCGGCGCCGATTTCGGCTGGCTGAAGGCGAAGCACCACTTCTCCTTCGGCCACTACCGGGACCCCGCGCGCATGGGCTGGGGCCGCCTGCGCGTGTGGAACGACGACGAGATCGCGCCGCGCACCGGCTTCGACCCGCACCCGCACCGCGACATGGAGATCATCACCTACGTGCGCGAGGGCGCCATCACCCACCGCGACTCGATGGGCAACGAGGGCCGCACCGAGGCCGGCGACGTGCAGGTGATGTCCGCCGGCACCGGCGTGACGCACAGCGAGTACAACATGGAGGACGTGACGACGACGCTGTTCCAGATCTGGATCATCCCCGACGTGGCGGGGGCGAAGCCGAACTGGGGCGCCAAGTCCTTCCCGAAGCAGGCGCGCGAGGCGCGGTTCGAGGTGCTGGCCGGCGGCCGGGCCGGCGACGCCGAGGCCGGCGCGCTGCCCATCAACGCCGATGCCGCGGTGATGGCGGCCACGCTGGGCGCCGGGCAGTCCCTGCGCTTCGCCCTGCCCGGGGGGCGCGCCGCCTACCTGGTGGCGGCGAAGGGCCGCGCCACGGTGAACGGCCAGGCGCTGGGCCCGCGCGATGCCGCCGCCATCCTGGATGAGCGCGAGGTCGAGGTGGTGGCGGGCGAGGAGGCGGAGCTGGTGATGGTGGAGGTCGCGGCCTGACCGTCAGGCCACCTCGCGCACCAGCTTGATGCGCAGGGCGCGCAGCAGGTCGCGGCGGTCCTCCGCCGTGACCACGAAGGAGCCCGGGCCGCCGACCACGTCGCGGCGGTAGTGCTCCGCCAGCGTCTCGCCGGCGCGCGTCACCTGCGATTCGGCGGCGATGGCGAGCGCGTTGACGGTGACGCCCGCCTCCACCAGCGCGTCGCGCGCGTGCGGCGCCGGGATCAGCGGGCGCATGTCGGGGCCGTCGCCCGAGAGGTCCACCACGCGCTGCGCCGCGCCCCAGGGGGCGGCGTCCAGCAGGGCATGGGCATGGGCCAGCGCATCGCCGATGGCGTTCCAGGACTGGCGGGAGCGCGGGGCGGCCAGCACGGCATCCGCCAGGCGGCGGGCATCGGCGGCATCGCCCAGGCGGTGCCAGGGCACGATGGTCGCGGCCCCGCCGGGCGTGCCCCATTCCACCATGGCGATGCCGATGCCGCGCCGCTTGCCGGCCAGGGCCTGGAGGAAGGGGGCGCTGGTCAGCGCCTCGGCATAGCCCTCGCGCTGCAGGGCGAACTCGTCGGCGCTGATGGAGCCGGAGGCATCCACGGCGAGGACGAGCAGGAGGTCAAGCGCCTCGCCCGCGCCCAGCAGGGCGGGCGCGGCGAGCAGGGTGCGGCGGCGCATGCCGGGCAGCATGCGCCGTGCATGGCGCGGGGCGCTACGCCTTCCTCGCCTGCGCCCGCAGCTGGGCGATGGTGGCGCGGTTCGTCACCTGCTCCGGGTCGGTGCGCAGCTCGATGATGGCGGGCTTGCCGCTGGCCACCGCGCGGCGCCAGGCCGGCACCAGCTCCTCGGTGCGCTCCACCACCTCGCCATGGCCGCCGAAGGCCTCGATGAAGCGGGCGAAGTCGGGGTTGGTCAGCGCGGTGCCGCTGATGCGCTCCGGGTAGGCGCGCTCCTGGTACATGCGGATGGTGCCGTACATGTTGTTGTTGAACACCAGGATGATGGGGGCGGCGCCGTGGTGGAAGGCGGTGGCGATCTCCTGGCCCGTCATCAGGAAGCCGCCATCGCCGACCAGCCCGATCACCTGCCGGCCCGGATGGGTGATAGCCGCGCCGATGGCCGCGGGCACGCCATAGCCCATGGCGCCATTGGTGGGGCCGCAGAACTCCTGGCCCGCCTTCACGTGCAGGAAGCGGTTGAACCAGGTGGCGAAGTTGCCGGCGTCGCAGGTCCAGATGGCGTCGGCCGGCACCTCGGCCTCCAGCGCCTGGAGGGCGCGGGCGAGGTCGAGCGGGCCCTCATAGGCGGGCGGCTGGGCCTGGGCCACGCGCGCGGCGCGCACGGCCCGGCGCCATTCGCCCCAGCGGGGCTCCACCCGGCGCCCGCGGATGGCGGCGGCGAAGCGGTTGACATCGGCCGTGATGCCCAGCGCGACGCGGTAGACGCGGCCGATCTCCGCCTGGTCCGGGTGGACCTGGATGATGGGCGTGCGCCCGGCCATGTCCAGCAGGGTGTAGCCCTGGCTCACCGGCTCGCCCATGCGGGTGCCCAGCGCCAGGATCAGGTCGGCCTCCTTCGCCTTGGCGACGAGGCCGGCATCGGCGCCCACGCCCAGGTCGCCGGCGAAGTGCTCGCTGGTGCCGTCGAACAGGCCCTGGCGGCGGAAGGAGACGGCGGTGGGGATGTCGTTCGCTACCAGGAATTCGGTGATGGCCGCGCGGCCTTCCGCACCCCACATCGCGCCGCCGCCCAGGATGGCCAGCGGGCGCTCGGCCCTGGCCAGCAGGGCAAGGGCTTCCTCGACAGCCTCGGGCGCCGGGTGGGCGGGCAGCACGCGGCCGGGCGGCAGGTCGGGCGTGGCGACGAGCTCCTTCTGCATCTCCTCGCTGATCGCCACCACGACGGGGCCGGGCCGGCCGGAGCGCGCGACGTCGAAGGCATGGGCCATCAGCTCGGGGATGCGCTTCGCGTCGTCAATCTGCGTCACCCACTTCGCCAGCGGGGCGAACATCTGGCGGTAGTCCACCTCCTGGAAGGTTTCGCGGTCGGTTTCCTCCACGGGGATCTGGCCGACCAGCAGCACCAGGGGCGTGCTGTCCTGGAAGGCGACGTGCACGCCGATGGCGGCGTGGCAGGCGCCCGGCCCGCGGGTGACGATGGCGACGCCGGGCCGGCCGGTGATCTTCGCCTGTGCCTCGGCCATGTGGACCGCGCCGGCCTCGAAGCGGCAGGTGACGAGCTGGATGCGGTTGCGCTGGGCGTAGAGGCCATCCAGCAGGTCCAGGTAGGATTCGCCCGGCACGGCGAAGACGTGGCTGACGCCCTGGGCCACCAGCGCATCGGCCAGGAGCTGGCCGCCGGTTCGCTTGGTGATGGTGGTGGTGCCGTCCGGCATCGCTGCGCTTCCCCTCGATCGGTGGTCGTGTCGGGGGCGGAGCCTAGATCATGCAGGCATGGGTGTCACCCAGCCGGAGGGGGAAGGCTTAAGCTTGCTTGCTGGGGTGGACTGCGGTGCTCAAGGACCTTAGTGATGCGGTTCTCCGTTCGTAGGCCAGTGGAGGTCGCCCAGGTCTGCACCTTAACTTGGCAAATCAGCAGATCGCCTTTGCGAAAGGCGACTTGGCTGTCATCAACGCGCCGCTTGAACTCTTCGTCCGCTAAGACAACCAAGACTTGGTTCTGACCATCATGCACACGCCACTTGCCATCCTCGGCGAATGACAAGGAGACGATGCGGTAGGCAGCCGTGATCGTCGTGTCAATGATGGTTTCTTCCAGGCGCGCCACGGCTTCGAACGCAGGCAAGTCGTCCTTCTCGACCACAACCTTCGCAGACTCACGTGGCGCTGCCGTAGGATGCATCAGAAGCTTGTCGATGCCTTCGCGCTCCAGCGGCTTCACTACGCGAGCAAGAGCCTCGCGAACCTTGGTGTCGTTGTACAGCGCCAGAAGCTCGCGCGGGACATCGCCGAAGGTGCCGTCGGGAAAAGTGATGCGGACCTGCCCATCCGTCAGTGTCGTGCGCTGCTGCGGTGGCTGCCCGCGCAGCTTCTTCACCAACCACCACAACCCGCCAGTGAATGCTCCACCCGCCAGCGTACCAAGCCCCAGCAACCCGCCCAGGTTGGCTAACGCCGTCGCTGTTTCACCAGTTAGGAACGACCGGACTGCTCCAGCGAAAGATTGAACCGCCTCCACATCAATGCCAAATGAGCCACGTTGGAAATCCGCCTTCACGCGGACCTGAACGGCGGAGTCCTTGCCATTCACAACGCGGTTCGCTTCTTCGAATACCTGGCCCAACGCCAGCAATGCCGGAGCGAGATCGCGTACGTCCATTACCCCGTCGCGAAGCGCGGGGCCATCGTAGACCACCGTCAGGGCCAGGACAGACATGCCCTCCATATAGCGATCCGGTTCACCTGTTGCCACGCTCATGACACCCCCACTCCTGCACCGACGGACCGAATACGGTTCACCAGCTTGCTACAATCATCAAGGCGTACCGCAGGGATCGGACTAGTGGAGGCGCATCTGCGGAAGCGTGGACCGAGATCTTTCCTTCTTCACTCCGCCGGCTGCCGCCCGGCCAGCGCCGCCGCCTCGTCCCCCACCACCGGGCCGTCCCGGCGCTCCAGCTCCGCCAGCGCGCGCTCCACCGCGCCGACCGGCTTGGTGAAGGGCGCGAGGAACAGGTAGAGCGCCGGGATGGCGAAGAGCGTCACGACCGTCGAGACGCTGATCCCCCAGACGATCACCACCCCCAGCGCCATGCGGCTTTCCGCCCCGGCGCCGGTCGCCATGGCCAGCGGCACCGCGCCCAGCACCGTGGCGATGGAGGTCATCAGGATCGGCCGCAGCCGCACCACGGAGGCTTCCAGCGCCGCGTCGAACACGCTCAGCCCGCGGTCGCGCAGCTGGTTGGCGAATTCCACCACCAGGATGCCGTTCTTCGCCATCAGCCCGATCAGCAGGATCATGCCGATCTGGCTGAAGATGTTGAGCGTCTGCCCCGTCAGGTGCAGCCCCAGCAGCCCGCCCGTGAGCGCCAGCGGGGCGGAGAGCAGGATGATGACCGGGTGGATGAAGCTCTCGAACTGCGCCGCCAGCACCAGGTACACCACCAGCAGCGCCAGCAGGAAGGTGAGGTAGAGCGCGGAGCCGCTGTCGCGGAACTCCAGCGACTGCCCGCGATAGGAGATGCGCGCCTCGCTCGGCAGCACCTCGGCGGCGATGCCGTCCATGAAGTCCAGCGCCTCGCCCAGCGAGTAGCCGGGCGCGAGCGACGCGGTGATGGTGATGGCGCGCACGCGGTCCGCGCGGGCCAGGGTCTGCGGCCGCGCGCGCTCCGTCAGCGTAACGAGGTTGGACAGCGGCACCAGCCCGCCCACCCCGCGCACGAAGATGTTCTGCAGGTCATAGGGCGTCACCCGGTCACGGTCATGGGCCTGGAGGAGGACCTTGTATTCCTGCCCGCCCTCCACGTAGGTGCTGACCTCGCGCGAGCCCAGCATGGTTTCGATGGTGCGGCCCAGCGCCTGGATGCTCACGCCGAGGTCGGCGGCCTTGCGGCGGTCAATGTCCACCCGGATCTCGGGCTTGGTCTCGCGGAAGTTGCTGTCCAGGTTCAACAGGCGGTCATTGGTGCGCGCGCGCTCCAGGAAGCGGTCGCGCCAGCCCACCAGCGTCTCGTAGTCCGGCCCGCCGATGACGAACTGGATGGGCGGCTGGAAGCCCTGCTGGCCCAGGCTGGGCGGCACCAGGGTGAAGGCGCGCACGCCGGGCATGGCGGCGACGCGGGGGAAGAGCTCGGCCGCCACCTGCTGCGCCTTGCGCTCGCGCTCGTGCCAGGGCGCGAGGCGGATGAAGGCATTGGCGATGTTGCCCACCGGGGGGCGCTGCTGCCCGCCCAGCACGGCGAAGACGGAGGCGGCCTCGCCATTCTCCAGCAGCGGCGCGCCCAGCGCCTCCACGCGCTCCACATGTTCGCGCATGTAGGAGAAGGAGGCGCCCTCGGGCCCCGTCATCGGGATGATGACGACGCCGCGGTCCTCGGTGGGGGTGAACTCCTTGGGGATGACGCTGAACAGGATCACCGCCAGGCCGCACAGCGCGAAGGAGACGCCCAGCGTGATGACCGGCGCGCGCAGGGCGCCGCGCAGCAGCCAGCGGAAGCCGCTGTTCATGCCCTCGAAGACCGGCTCGGTCATGCGGATGAAGCGCGAGTGCCCGCCATGGGCGGTGAGCAGGCGCGAGCACATCATCGGCGTCAGCGTCAGCGCCACCAGGCCGGAGAACAGCACCGAGGCCGCCAGCGCCAGCCCGAACTCGGTGAAGAGGCGCCCGACATTGCCCCCCATGAAGGAAAGCGGCACGAAGACGGCCACCAGCACCAGCGTGGTGGCGATCACCGCGAAGGCGATCTCCCGCGAGCCGCGGATGGAGGCCAGCAGCGGCGGCTCCCCGGCCTCGATGCGGCGGTGCACGTTCTCCAGCACCACGATGGCGTCGTCCACCACCAGGCCGATGGCGAGCACGAGGCCCAGCAGCGTCAGCACGTTGATGGAGAAGCCCATCGCCGCCATGGCGGCGAAGGAGGCGATGATGGAGACGGGGATGGCGACGGCCGGGATGATGGTCGCGCGGAAGGAGCGCAGGAACAGGAAGATGACGCCCACCACCAGCACCAGGGCGGTGACGAGGGCGTGCTCCACCTCGTAGATGCTCTGGCTGATGAACAGGCTTTCGTCGAAGCCGTAGGTGACGTCCAGCCCCTCGGGCAGGCCGGGGCGGATGCGCTCCACCTCCGCCTTCACGCCCTCGGCCACGCTCAGCGTGTTGGCGGTGGACTGGCGCAGGATGCCCAGCCCGATGCCGACCTTGCCGTTGATGCGGTATTCGCCGCGCGTGTCCTCCGGCGCCACCTCCACCGTCGCCACGTCGCCCAGCAGCACGTGGGGGCCCTGGGCGGGGCCCAGCCCGGGGGCCTGGGCGCGGGAGACGACGAGGCCGCGGAACTGCTCGGGCCGGGCCATCCGGGTGTCGGTGCGGACCGTCAGCTCGCGCTGCGTGGAATCCAGCCTGCCGCCGGGCAGCTCCACATTCTCGCGGCGGATGGCGTCCTCCACGTCCTGCACGGTCAGGCCGCGCGCGGCCAGGGCCTGGCGGTCCAGCCAGATGCGCATGGCGAAGCGCCGCTCGCCCTGGATGATGACCTGGGCCACGCCATCCACGATCGCCAGCCGGTCCACGAAGCGGCGGCGGGCGATATCGGTGATCTCCATGCCGCTGTAGCGGTCGGAACTCAGCGCGATCCACAGGATGGGGCGCGTGTCGCCATCCACCTTCGCCACCACCGGCTGGTCCGCGGCCTCGGGCAGCCGCGCAAGGGCGCGGGCCACGCGGTCGCGCACGTCATTGGCCGCGGCATCCACGTCGCGGTTCAGCTTGAACTCGATCACCACCTGGGAGCGCTCGTCGCGGCTCTGCGAGGAGATGGTCTTGATGCCCTCGATGCCGGCCACCGCGCCCTCGATCAGCTCGGTGATCTGGGTGTCCACCACCGCCGCGCTGGCGCCCAGGTAGGTGGTCGTCACCTGCACCACCGGCGGGTCAATCTGCGGCAGCTCGCGGATCGGCATGGTCAGCAGGCTGGCCGTGCCCAGCACGATCAGCAGCAGGGAGACGACGGTGGCGAAGACCGGGCGCTTGATCGAGAGGTCGGTCAGGCTCACGACACCGGCCTCCCCGGGCCTTCCGTCACCCGCACCGGGGCGTTGTCCCTCAACCGCTGCAGGCCGCGCGTCACCACCGGCTCGCCGGCGGCCAGGCCGCCGCGCACCTCCACCTCGCCGGGCAGGCGCAGGCCGAGCTGGACCTCGGTGCGGCGCGCCCGGCCGTCGCGGATCACGTAGATGAAGGTGCGCTCGCCCACCGGGTCCAGCGCCTCCTCCGGCACCAGCAGCGCGTCGGGGCGCTGGCTGAGGGTGAGCTCCACCGTGAGGAACAGGCCGGGCTTCAGCGCCTCGTCCGCGTTGTCGAACTCGGAGACGAGGCGGATGGAGCGGGTGGCGGTGTCAATCCGCGTGTCCACCAGCGCCACCCGCCCCTCGAAGGCGCGGCCCTGGTAGGCGGCGGAGCGGGCGATGACGCGGCTTCCGGGCTGGATGCGCGCCAGCTGCACCTCGGGGATGGTGAACTCGACGCGCACGCGGCTGGTGTCGTCCAGCGTGGTGACGGGCGTGCCGGGCTGGATCAGCGCGCCGGGCGAGACCTGGCGCAGCCCGACCCGGCCGGAGAAGGGCGCGACCAGCCGCAGCTCCTCGATGCGGGCCTGCGCCTGGCGCACCCGCCCCTCGGCGGCGCGGGCCAGCGTTTCCAGCTCATCCACCCGGGCCTGGGAAACGGCCTGGCCGGCCGGCAGGGCGCGGGCGCGGGAGAGCATGGAACGGGCGTTGTCGGCGGTGGCACGGGCCTGGTCCAGCTCGGCCCGCAGGGCGGCGGCGTCCAGCTCCAGCAGCACGTCGCCTTCCCTCACCCGCTGGCCTTCGGTGAAGCGGACGGCGGTGACGATGCCGGCGACCTTGGTGGTGATCGTCACCGCCTCGCGCGCGCGCACCGTGCCCACGGCCTCCAGCCGCTCCACGATGTCGCCGCGGCGGATGGGGGCGGTGACGACGGGCACCTGGCCGCCGGGCGGGCCGCCGCGCGGGGCGGGGGGCGGCGCCTTCTCCAGCCCCGCCAGCGCCAGCGGGCGCGGCACGCCCCAGGCATCGGCCTGGCTGTGCCAGGCCCAGCCGCCCGCACCGAGGGCGGCGAGGATGCCGAACTGGAGCCACAGGCGCATGACGGGTCCATCCTGACGGGGCCGTCATGTTTTGGGCATGTTCGGGCGGGTGCGCAAGCCTGATCGTGGCGCTTGGTTAACGAATCACCTCGAAGAAGCCGGATTCCTCGTCCAGCCGCCGGTGCTCGGCGTGGCGGAAATCGTAGCGCGAGACGATGCCCACCACCTCGTCGCCGCGGCAGACCGGCAGGTGGCGGAAGCCGCCATCATCCAGGATGCGCAGCGCCTCGATGGCCGGGGCCTCGGGCGGCAGGGTGGCGGGGCCTGCCGTCATCGCCTGGCCCAGCAGGGTGCGGGCGGGGTCCAGCCCGCGGGCCATGCAGGCGATGACGTCGCGGCCGGTGAAGATGCCCTTCAGGCGCCGCCCTTCCGTGACCAGCACGGCGCCGACCTTGCGGGCATGCATGGCGTGGCAGGCCTCCTGCACCGTGGCGCCGGGGGGCAGGGCCAGGGGATCCTGGTGGCGGACCAGGTCCGCCATGTGGCGGGTGGGGTGGTGGGTCACGGAACGCCTCCTTGTGCTTTCCGTGACGATGGCAGGGCGGCGGGCGGCGCGCCTTGCGCCGCGTCAAGTCATTCGGGCTGGAAATTGGCCTGCCGCAGCAGCGCCTCCGAGCGCGCGAAGTCGCGGGCGATGAAGTCGCGGAACTCGGCGCCCGATTCGCCGGCCTGCTCGATGCCCAGGCTGCCGATGCGCGCCACCACGTCGGGCTCGCGCATCGCCGGGTGCAGCACCTCGGCGATGCGGCCGGCGATGGCGTCCGGCAGGCCGCGCGGGCCCCAGAGCGCCCACCAGGACTGGATGTCGAGGTTGGGCATGCCGCCCTCGGCCGCCGTGGGCACGGAGGGCGCGGCCGGGCTGCGCTCGCTGGCGGTGATGGCCAGCGCCTTGGCGCGGCCGTCGCGGGCCTGGGGCCAGGTGGCCAGGATGGGCTCCATCACCAGCTGCACGTTGCCCGCCACCACGTCGGTGATGGCGGCCGCCGTGCCGCGATAGGGCACCTGCGTCATCTCCACGCCGACCTGGCGGATGAATTCCAGCGTCGCGAGATGCCCGGCGGCGCCGAGCGAGGAGATGGCGAAGGCCCAGTCCCGCGGGTTGGCGCGGATGGCCGCCACCAGCTCCGCCAGGGTGTTGGGCGCGCGGCTTGCGTTCTGCAGCAGGATCAGCGGCCCGCGCCCGGTGCGGATGATGGGCGTGAGGTCGGTGATGGGGTCGTAGCCCGGGTTGCGCATCACCAGCCGGCCCAGCGTCTGGATGGAGGCGGAGGCCATGAGGGTGTAGCCATCCGGCTGGGCCTGCGCGACGGCGACGCCGCCGACCGCGCCATTGGCGCCCGAGCGGTTCTCGACCACGAAGGGCTGGCCCAGCTTCTCGGCCAGCTTCTGCGCGGCGGTGCGGGACAGCGCGTCGGTGGAGCCGCCGGGCGGGAAGGGCACGATCACGCGCACCGGGCGGTTCGGCCAGGCCGGCTGCGCCAGGGCGGGCGCGGCGATGAGGGCCGGGGCGGCGGCGAGGAGGGCGCGGCGTTGCATGGGCATGACTCCGGTTTCATGCACAGTATGGCGGCGCAGCATGGGCGCGCAACGCCCATCGGCCGCCCCGATGGGCGTGATGGACAGCGTGCGGTTGTGGCGCGGGGCCGGTTGCGCGCAAGCTTCCCTCACCGGCGGGGAAGGGCCCCGCGGGACGACACAGGGTAAGGAACCCCCGCCATGCTCCGCCGCACCTTCGCCGCCGCCGCCCTGCTGGGCGCCGCCGCCCTCGCCCCCGCCCCGGCCTCGGCCCAGATGGCGCGCTTCTGCGACGACACCTTCCAGGTGAACGCCGTGTGGGCCAGCTGGAACAACAGCGGCCAGGTGGTGGCCTACATGGCCTCCTTCACCAACCAGTCGCCGCAGAACCGGCAGGTGCAGATCGAGTTCAACCTGCACCAGGGCGTGATGGAGCGCGTGGCCTCGCCGCAATCCTTCGCGGCCTGGAGCACGCAACAGCTCACCCTGGCGCGCATCCAGCCCGGCTCCTCGCAGCTCTCGGGCCACGAGATCCTCAGCAACCTGCGGATCCGCTGCATGTAGGGCGTGCGGCCGCGCCATCCAGCGGGAAGCTGGGGCGCGGCAGGCGCTTCCAGGCGAAGTTGGACAGCACGGGGCTGGTCAGGCCCGGGCTGTCCACCTCGAAGATGCGGGCGGGGGCGAAGAACTCGTCGAAGCCGGCGCGGAAATGGCCGCGGCTCTTCACCACCACGGTGCGGGCGGCGGCGATGGTGATCCCGTGCATCTCCAGCGTGCGCGGCTCGTGGCATTGGCGGCGCAGCGAGATGACGACCACCTGCATGCCGCTCCCCTCCAGCTCCAGCAGCGCGGTGGGACCGAGGTCGAAGTCGCGGCCGGCCATGGTGCCGCGCCGGCCGGTGCCACGGCCATCGGTGATGGCGCGCACCGTCGCCATGGCCTCGAAGCGGCGGGAGAACTCGCTTTCCACGCGGTTGAACACGGCGTGGAAACGCGCGCCCACCCCCAGCGCCTGCGCCTCCTCCACCAATGCCGGATCCACGAAGAGGCCGAGCACCACGCCCTTCGCCCCGGCCTCGTGCAGGGCGCGCAACGTATAGGTGGTGCTGCCGCGGCCGCCGCCGCCGGGGTTGTCGCCGGCATCGGAGAAGATGACGGGCGCCTCCCGCCCCTCGCCGGCGGCGACGGCCAGCGCCGCCGCCTCCTCCAGCGAAAGCAGGCGGCGGGTGTGGCGGTGGCGGTCGGCCCAGGCGCGGTCCGCCAGGCGCCGGGCGGCGGCGTCGGCGGCGGCTTGGTCGGCATCGCGCGCGGTGACGGTGACGGTGATGCCGCATTTCGGCAGGTCGCTGAAGACGAAGCCGCCGGCGACGCTCACGTTCAGCAGGCGGCGGTCATCGGCCATCATGCGCTCGGCCTCGCGGATGAGGTCGGCATAGGGGCCGGCATCGGTCAGCAGCGTCACCGTGGGCGGGATCAGCGGCAGGCGGATGAAGGCGCGCGCGGTGCGCTGCCCGGCCAGCAATTCGCGCAGAACGTCGGCGGCCTCGGCGGCGCGGGCGGCCATGTCCACATGCGGGTTGGTGCGATAGACGATGAGGGCGTCGCACAGCGCCACCAGGCGCTCGCTGACGTTGCAGTGCAGGTCGTGCGTCACCACGATGGGCACGGCGGGGCCGACCACCGCGCGGATCATCGCCAGCATGGTGCCGTCGCTGTCCTCATCCGCCGTGGCGCTGCTGGCGCCGTGGTTGGCGACATAGACGCCGTCCAGCGGCAGGGCCGCCAGCAGGCCGCGGCGCATCCCGTCCAGGAAGGAGAGGAAGACATCCTGCGCGATGGGGCCGCCGGGCGGGGCATTGGCCACCAGCACGGGGCAGGGCGTCCAGGGGCCGGTCTCGTCCATGCGGGCGAAGAAGCCCGGCAGCTCCGCCGGCAGGGCGGAGGACGGGGCGCGGGACTGCGCCGTGATGGCATCGCCGCGCACCAGGCATTGGGCGGCGAAGTCGGCCAGGGTGGTGGGGGGCGCGAAGGCGTTGGCCTCCAGGTGCAGGCCCAGCACGGCGATCCGGGGCGACATGGACACTCCTGTTCACGGCGTTACGCTGCCCAGCATGGACCCTGGGGCGCCCGCCGTGGAGATGCTGCTGGCGCGCCCCCCGGCGCTGCCGCCGCCCGACCTGGCGCCCTGGCGCGCCGGCAATGGCCTGCCGGGCGTGTGGCACTTCGATTCCGGCCGGGCGGGGCCGCATGCCGTGGTGCTGGCGCTGACCCATGGCAACGAGATCGCCGGGGCGGCGCTGCTGGCGCGCTGGCTCCAGGCGGGGCTGCGGCCGCTGCATGGGCGGCTGAGCCTGGGCTTCGCCAACCTGGACGCCTTCAGCCGCTATGACGCGGCCGACCCCACTGCGGCGCGCTTCGTGGAGGAGGACCTGAACCGGGTCTGGGACCCGGCGGTGCTGGACGGCCCGCGGCGCTCGGTGGAGCTGCGCCGGGCGCGCGCCCTGCGGCCGCTGCTGGGTTCGGCGGACCTGCTGCTGGACCTGCACAGCATGTTCTGGCCCGGCGACCCGCTGCTGCTCTCCGGCGGGGCGGAGCCGGCGCTGGACCTGGCCCTGCAGATCGGCGAGCCGCCGCTGGTGCTGGCCGACCCGGGGCATGAGGACGCGACGCGGCTGATTGACTACCCGCCCCTGGCGCGGCGCGGGGCGGGGCTGCTGCTGGAGGCCGGCTGGCACTGGGAGGAGGCGACGGTGGCGCGGATGGACCGGGTGGCGCGGCGGTTCCTGGCCTTGGCGGGGGTGCTGCCCGCGCCAGCGCCGCCGCCCGGCCCGGCGCCGGCGCTGGCGCGGGTGACGCATTGCCTCACCGCGCGCGGGGCCGGCTTCCGCTTCGCGCGCCCCTTCCGCAGCGGCGAGGTGGTGCCGGGCGGGACGCTGCTGGCGGAGGAGGATGGGCGGCCCATTCGCGCGCCCCATGCGCGGACGTTGATCGTGATGCCGAACCTGCTGCCCCAGCCGGGGCAGACGGCGGTGCGGCTCGGGCGATTCAGTTAACGGAATGTAAATACGTGATTGATCGGCAGGCAAGCGTGCGGTAGTGGTCGCTGGGGTGAATCGGCCGCGGCGGTTGCGTGCGGCCAGCATGAGGCGCGCGCGCGATGACCACGCTGACCATCGGCACCACCATCCAGGGCTGGTACAACAACAACGGCCTTTCCGCGCTTCAGAACAACTGGGAATGGGGCAACACGGCGACCGGCAATGCGGCGGAGCTGGGCGGCTCGAAGTTCCGAACCATCTTCGCCTTCGACCTGTCCTCCGTGAGCGGGACCATCACCGCGGGCACCCTGCGGCTCGGGATGGAACTGGCCTGGACCACCGGCGGCAACGAAACCCTCGCCGTGTGGGACATCACCTCGCCGCAAGCCTCCGTCCTCGGCGGAACCGGCGGGGTCGCCACCTATGCCGATGCCGGCGGCGGCATCAGCTACGGCAGCGTGAGCTTCGCGCCGGCGGTTCCCTCCACCATCACCCTGACGCTGAATGCAGCCGGCCTTGCCGCCCTCAACGCGGCGCGCGGCGGGACCTTCATCCTCGGCGCCGACCTAGCCAGCGCCGGCGGCACCACAGACGTCGTCCGCTTCGGCGGCTACCAAGGCCACACCGCCAACCAGCTGGTGCTGACCACCGCCACGGTCCCCGCCGCCCCCAGCATCACCGGCTTCACCGATGACAGCGGCACGCCCGGCGACGCCCTCACCAACGACACCACGCCCACGCTCACCGGCGTCGCCACCGCCGGCAGCACGGTGACGATCCGCGACGGCCTCACCATCCTCGGCACCACCACGGCCCATGCCGCCACCGGCGCCTGGTCCTTCACCGCGCCCACCCTGGCGGATGGCGCCTACAGCCTGACCGCCACCGCCACGGCGGATGGGCTGGAAAGCGACCCCTCCGCCCCGCTGCTGCTGACGGTGGACACCACGCCGCCGCCGGCCGTCGCCGTCACCTTGGCGGCCGGTTATGACGGGGGCGTGTCGGCGACCGATGGCTACACCGCCGGCCTGCCGAACGGCACCGGGGGCCGGCGCTTGGTCTTCGAAGCACAGGTGAATCCCGGCGAGACCGTCGGCGTGGGGATGGTGACGCCTGGAAGCGTCGCCGCGACGGCCACGGCGGATGGCAACGGACTCCTGCAGATTCCAGTCGACTTCCCGGCCGGGTCCGCCGGGCTGGTCGGCCTGCGCCTCACCCGCACGGACGCGGCCGGAAACCAGGGCACGCCCTTCCTCACCTTCGTCAGCATCGACGACGTCGCGCCTGTTCCGACGTTCAGCGGTCCCTCCGTCGTGCAGGGCACCACCTATGTCGAGCTCCGCTCCCCCAGCAACGAGCCCTATACCGGGGACTGGTGGGGCTTCATGGCCGACGATCTCTCGGCCACCCTTGGCACCGTAACCGGCATCGCGCCCTTCGGAACCCACGGCGCGGGCTATCGCATCGCATTCACCCCGGACGCCGGCGTTGAAGGTTCGGCGACGATCACCCTTCGCGCCGGCGCGCTCACCGATCGCGCGGGCAACAGCAATGCCCCGTCCAGCATCAGCTTCTTCGTGGACACGCTCGGCCCATCCGTCACCCTCTCCACCAGCGACGCCACGCTGGGCTTCGGCGAGACGGCGACCGTCACCCTCGCCTTCAACGAGGCGGTGACGGGGCTGACCCTGGACGACCTGACGGCGACCGGCGGCACCCTCTCCAACCTCGCCGGCAGCGGCGGCAGCTACACCGCCACCTTCACCCCCAACGCCGGCGCCAGCGGCACCGCCACCGTGGCGCTCACCGGCGCCTATGCGGACACGCTGGGCAATCCCGGCACGCCCTCCGCGGTGCTGGAGATGGCCTACGACACCCGCCCGCCGGTGCCGCAGCCGCCGGTGAATTCCAGCATCGTCACCGCGCCCATCACCTTCACCCTGGGCAGCAACATCGCCCTGGTGGGGCTGGATGCCGGCGACTTCTCGGCCACGCTGGGCGCCGTCACCAACGTCTCGGGCGGCGGCACCGCCTGGGCCATCACCTACACCCCGCCCGCCGCCACCGAGGGCACGGCGACCGTGACGCTCAACGGCGCGGGCTATGGCGCGGCCAATGGCGCGGCGGGCGTCACCATCTCCTTCCCCTTGCAGGTGGACACCAGGGCGCCGACCGTGGGCGTGGCCATCGGCGACGGCGACGCGCTGCTCAACGCCACCGAGACGACGACCGTCACCTTCACCTTCAGCGAGGCCGTGACGGGGCTTTCCCTGGGCGACCTTTCCGCCACCGGGGGCACGCTGTCCGACCTCGCGGGCGGGGGCGCGGTCTTCACCGCCCTCTTCACCCCCACCCAGGGCTTCAGCGGCCCGGCCGGCGCGGGCATCGCCGCGGGCTCCTACACCGACATCGCCGGCAATGGCGGCGCGGCCGGCAGCGTTGCCTTCGCGGTGGACACGGTGGCCCCCGATGCCCCGGTGATCCTCGCCCTTTCCCCGGATTCGGATGCGCCGGGCGACCTCGCCACCCGCAACGCCGGCCCCGTCACCCTCTCGGGCACGGCGGAGGCCGGGTCGCTCATCTCCGTTACGGTGGATGGCGTTTCCGGCGGGGTGATCGCCGCCGGGCTGGATGGCGCCTGGTCCGTCACCTTCTCCGGCCTCGCGGATGGGCCGCATGCCGTCTCGCTGGTCGCCAGCGACCTGGCGGGCAATGCCTCGCTGCCCGGCACCGGCACCTTCCGCCTGTTCAGCCGCGTGATCGAGCACACCGGCTGGGTCGGCGCCAACGACACCACCTTCGAGGGCGACTGGGGCAACGACACGATGATGGTGGTGGGCTTCGGCAACCACCTGATCGGCAGCGGCGGCGACGACGTGCTGCGCGCCATCGGCACCGCCACGATTGACGGCGGCGCGGGCGACGACGTGATCGAGCTGACCGGCCAGGGCGGGCGCATCATCGCCGGCAGCGGCGACGACGTGGTGACGGTCAACGCCAATGACGCGACGATTGACCTCGGCCCCGGGCATGACAGCCTGACCATCGCCGGCGGCTCCAACGCCCGCGTCACCGGCGGGCCGGATGCCGGCACGCTGCTGCTGAACGGCCATGGCCACCAGGTGGACCTGCTGGGCCATGGCCACGACATCACGGCGCAGAATGGCGGCGGGGTGGGCATCACCGTCGCCGGAGGCGGCAACGAGGTGTCGCTGTCCGGCTGGGGCAACACGCTGGCGCTGGGCGCGGGCGGCAACGACGTGACGATGGCCAATGGCGGCTACGGCACGGTGACGATCCAGGGCGGGGGCAACACGCTGTCCGCCCAGGGGATCGGCGACGCCATCGGCATCAATGGCGGCGGCAACACCGTCACCATCGCGCCCAATTCCTCCTGGACGGCGCTGGCCATCACCGGGGGCGGCAACACCATCGGCTTCGCCAGCGCCTTCGGGCACCTGATCGTGCAGGGCGGCGGCAACACGATCGAGACCGGGCCGAACGGGGTGCTGAACACCATCACCGTCACCGGCGGCGGCTACAACGTGCTGACCCTGCGCGAGCTGGCGAGCACGGTGGCGGTGGCGGGCGACTTCAACCGGCTGACGCTGGAGAACACGCACTACAGCACCATCACGCTGGATGGCGAGGGCAACTCGGTCGTCGGCAGCGGCATGTCGAACACGATCCGCCTCGGCGCCGGGGAGGACAACACCCTCCTGCTCGACCAGGGCTTCCACACCGTCACCGGCACGGGCGCGGGGCTGCATGCCGAGATCGGCGCGGGCGGCAACACGGTCTCCACCGGCGAGGACGCGCTGCTGGAGATCGCGGGGGCGGGCTTCAACACCATCCGCGCCGGCGACGGCGCGACGCTGCTGTTGCAGGGCGTGTTCAACGACATCGCCGTGGCCGGCGGCGGCTTCGCCCGACTGGACGGGCCGCTGACCGGGGGCGCGCATTTCAACACGCTGCGCTTCGGCGATGGCGGGGCGACGGTGCAGGTGACGGGCGGCGGCAACACCATCATCGCGGGCGATGCGGGCCCCGGCGTGAACTCGGTGCTGCTGGACGGCATGGCGAACAGCGTGACGCTGGGCGACGGCATGGCCCTGGTCCTGGCCGATGGCGGCTTCAACCGCGTCGCCACGGGCGATGGCGGCGCCTCCATCATCATGTACGGCACGGGCAACGTGGTGACGACCGGCGATGGCGGCGACCTCGTCGGGCTGATGGAGGGCGGCGGCAGCGCCTCCACCGGCGGCGGGCGCGACCAGGTGTCGCTCGGCGCCGGCACGGGCAGCGTGGTGGACCTCGGCGCGGGGGATGACAGCGTGGTGTCCGCCAACAACCTGGGCGACGTGCTGACCGGCGGCGCGGGGGCGGACATCTTCGCCTTCACGGGGCTGGACTGGAACGGGACGCGCATCACCGACTTCACCGCGGGCGAGGACAGGCTGGACCTCCAGTTCCTCGCCTATGCCGGCCTGACCTTCGGCGACCTCGTCTTCGGCACGCAGGGCGGGGCCACCACCGTCAGCGCCGCCGGACGCGGCACCTTCGTGCTCGATGGCGCGCCGGTGCTGACCGCGGCGGACTTCCTGTTCGCGTGACGGCTGGACAATCCATGCGCGCGGGGCCAAGCCTGCGCGCATGACGCATCTGTGGAGCGAGTTCCTCACCAACCAGGGCCGGTCCGTCCATAAATGGACGCACTACTTCCCGGCCTATGAGCGGCATTTCGGCCGCTATGTCGGCCGGCCCTGCACCCTGCTGGAAGTCGGGGTGGCCAATGGCGGCTCGCTGCAACTGTGGAAGCGCTGGCTGGGGCCGATGGCGCGCATCGTCGGCGTGGACATCCACCCCTCCTGCAAGGGGTTCGAGGAGCATCAGGTGAGCGTGCGGATCGGCGACCAGTCCGACCCCGCCTTCCTGGATTCGCTGGTGGGCGAGTTCGGCGCCTTCGACATGATCCTGGATGACGGCTCCCACCACCAGGCGCATGTGGCGGCCACCTTCGCGCACCTGTATCCGCGCATGGCGCCCGCCGGGTGCTACATGGTGGAGGACCTGCACGCCGCCTACTGGCCGGAGTTCGGCGGCGGGCTGCGCAGCCCCGCCTCCTTCCTGGAGGTGTGCAAGGGGCTGCTGGACGAGCTGAACGCGCATTGGACGCGCGGCGGCGTGCCGCCCACGGGCTTCACGGACAGCACCGTGTCCATGCATTTCTACGACAGCATCGTGGCCTTCGAGCGCGGGCGGCTGCCGCCGCGGGTGGGGCCGCAGATCCCGCCGGTGCAGGTGAAGGAGCTGCGGCCGGAGAACTTCCGGGGCTGAGAGACCGCCTGGGAATGCCGGGCGGGGCGGCATTCCCGGACGGTTTCCGACGCTTCCTGTTGCCCTGAATCTTGCGCGCAGTTAAGCAGGCGGCAAACCAGGGAGGTCCAACCCCATGATCCGCCTTTCCCGCCGCGCGGCGCTGCTGGCGCCGGCCGCCCTCGCCCTCCCTGCCCTCGCGCAGGGCGCATG
The DNA here is from genome assembly GCA_041639675.1 of Rubritepida sp. Classification (GTDB taxonomy): domain Bacteria; phylum Pseudomonadota; class Alphaproteobacteria; order Acetobacterales; family Acetobacteraceae; genus Roseococcus. Next base: position 20,209 of record JBEQBS010000018.1, read on the forward strand.
GAGCCCGACGCGGCCCATCACCATGGTCGTCGGCTTCCCGCCCGGCGGGCAGACCGACTTCGCCGCCCGGGTGGTGCAGGCCGGCATGCAGGCCGCGCTGGGCGTGCCGGTGACGATTGACAACCGCGGCGGCGCCGGCGGCAACCTGGGCACCGAGCAGGTGATGCGCGCGCGGCCCGATGGCTACACCATCCTCGCCGGCAACCTGGCGCACATGGCCATCAACCCCCACACGATGGAGGGCATGACCATTGACCCGCGGGAGATGGCGCCGGTCGGGCTGGCGCTGCAATCCTCCCTCATCCTCGGCACGCATCCATCCATGAATGTGAACAGCGTGGAGGAGCTGCGGGCCTGGATCGCGCGGCAGCCGCGCGGCTCCATCAACTACGGCTCGGCCTCCGCCGGCTCGCTGACGCATGTGGCGATGGAGCTGTTCCGCCAGCGCCTGGGCGGCCCGGAGATGACGCATGTGCCCTATCGCGGCTCGGGCCCCGCGATGACGGACTTCATCGCCGGGCGGTTCAGCCTGATGTTCGACGGCGCCTCCGTCATCGCGCCCTTCATCCAGGCGGGGCAGCTGCGCGGCATCCTGGCGACGGGGGCGACGCCCAGCCCGGCCTTCCCGGCCATCCGCACGGCGGCGCAGCAGGGCATCGCGGATTTCGAGTTCTATTCCTTGATCGGGCTGTTCGCGCCGCGCGGCACGCCGCCGGAGGCGATCGCGCGGCTGAACGCGGCGCTGAACGCCGCCCTGGCCGACCCGGCGACGCGCGAGCGCATGACCAGCCGCGGCGACGAGCCGGGCGGCGGCACGGCGGAGCAGATGGGGCGCATGATGGCGGAGGACTACGCGCGCTGGGGGCGGGTTGCGCGGGAGAACAACATCCGCGCCGAGGGCTGACCGCCCGCCGGGCGGTCAGCCCAGATCGGAAGAGCGTCG
>JBEQBS010000019.1:0-20600 GCA_041639675.1 Rubritepida sp.
CATCGCGCTGCGCCTGGGCGAGCTGCTGCGCGACCCCTTCCCCCAGCGCGGCACCAACGACCAGGGCATTGGCATCCAGATCGCCTACAGCCTGGCGCGCGTCGGCGCCGGCTTCGGGCTGGCGATGCTCGTCGCCATCCCGCTGGGCTTCCTCATCGGCATGTCGCCGCTGCTGAACGCCGCGCTCAACCCCTTCATCCAGGTGCTGCGGCCCGTCTCGCCGCTCGCCTGGATGCCGCTGGCGCTCTACACCATCAAGGACAGCTCCATCTCCGCCGTCTTCGTCATCTTCATCTGCTCGCTCTGGCCCATGCTGCTCAACACCGCCTTCGGCGTGGCCTCCGTGCGGCGCGAATGGCTGAACGTGGCGGCGACGCTGGAGGCCGGGCGCTGGAAGACCGCCATCCGCGTCATCCTGCCCGCCGCGGCGCCCACCATTCTGACGGGCATGCGGATCTCCATCGGCATCGCCTGGCTGGTGATCGTGGCGGCCGAGATGCTCGTGGGCGGCACTGGCATCGGCTACTGGGTGTGGAACCAGTGGAACAACCTCTCCATCGCCGACATCGTCATCGCCATCCTGCTGATCGGCGTGGTGGGGCTGCTGCTGGACCGGCTGCTGGGCTGGGTCGCCGCCCAGGTGGCGTGGGCCGAATGATGATCTCCGTGGAAGGCATCGCCCGCCGCTATCCTGGCCTGACGGTCTTCGAGGATGTGTGGCTCTCCATCGCGCGCGGCGAGTTCGTCTGCCTCGTCGGCCACTCCGGCTGCGGCAAGACCACCATCCTCAACATCCTCGCCGGGCTGGACGCGCCGAGCGAGGGCGTGGTGCTGATGGAGGGCAAGGAGCTGTCCGGCCCCTCGCTGGACCGCGCGGTGATCTTCCAGGGCCATGCGCTGATGCCCTGGCTCTCCGCGCTGGACAACGTGGCCTTCGCCGTGGGCTGCCGCGAACCCGGCCTGCCGCGCGCCGTGGCCCGCGACCGCGCGCGCGCCGCCTTGGAGAAGGTGGGGCTGGCCCAGGCGGCCGACCGCAAGCCGGCGCAGCTCTCCGGCGGCATGAAGCAGCGCGTCGGCATCGCCCGGGCGCTCGCCGTGGCGCCCAAGCTGCTGCTGATGGACGAGCCGTTCTCCGCGCTGGATGCGCTGACGCGCGGCTCCTTGCAGGAGGAGGTGTCGCGCCTGGTGACGGAGGCCGGGCAGACCGCCTTCATGATCACGCACGATGTGGACGAGGCCATCCTGCTGGCCGACCGCATCCTGCTGATGACCAACGGCCCGCAGGCCCGCATCGCCGAGATCATCGAGAACACCCTGCCCCGGCCGCGCACCCGCGCCAGCCTGCACCACATGCCGGGCTACCACCCGCTGCGCGACCACATCATGGATTTCCTGGTCACGCGCTCCCGCACCCTCGCCGGCGCGCCGCCGCCCGGCCACGACCCCCGCCGCCCGCCTGTGGTGCGGCCCGCCCTGGAGGAACACCCCGCATGACCCGCGCCCAGCTTTCCGAGAAGATCCTCGACATCAAGCGCGACAAGGCCTGGACCTGGCGCTTCATCTGCGACGAGATCGGCGGCGTGTCCGACACCCTCATCGTCGGCGCGCTGCTGGGGCAGATGAAGCTGGTGAAGCCCCTGGCCGCCAAGGCCGCCGCCCTGTTCGGCCTGACGGCGTCCGAGCAGGCGATGCTGAACGAGGTGCCCTACCGCGGCACGGCGATGCCGCCGACCGACCCGCTGATCTACCGCTTCTATGAGATGGTGATGGTCAACGGCCCGGCCTGGAAGGCGCTGATCGAGGAGGAGTTCGGCGACGGCATCATGTCCGCCATTGACTTCGACTTCCGCTTCGAACGCATGGCCCACGAGAAGGGCGACCGCGTGAAGATCGAGATGAGCGGCAAGTTCCTGCCCTACAAGTACTACGGCAACGAGCAGGGCATCCCGGCCTACGGCTTCAAGGAAGACTGACGCCGTGGTATCCGGCGGGGCATGAGCGAGACCTTCACCGTCGGAATCGTCGGCCTCGGGGCCATCGGGCTGCAACTCGCGCGCGCGCTGGATGCGGGGGTGCCGGGCCTCAAGCTCGCCGCCGTCGCGGTGCGCGACCGCGACAAGGCGGTGGCGGCGATGAAGGGCCTGCGCGACCGCCCGCTGGTGCTGGACATCGCCAAGCTGCCGCGCGAATGCGACATCATCGTCGAGGCCGCGCCGGCCGCCGCCTTCCGGCAGGTGGCCGACGCCGCGGTGGAGGCCGGCTGCATCTTCGTGCCGTCCTCCTGCGGCCAGTTGCTGGCCAACATGGACCTGGTCGAGCGCGCGAAGGAGACGGGCGCGCGCATCATCGTCCCCACCGGCGCGCTGCTGGGGCTGGATGCGGTGCGCGCGGCGGCCGAGGGCGAGGTCTTTTCCGCCACCATCCGCTCCGCCAAGCCGCCGCGCGGGCTGGAGGGCGCGCCCTTCCTGCTCGCCAACAACCTCGACATGGCCAAGGTGACGGAGCGCACGCGCATCTTCGCCGGCAACGTGCACGAGGCGATCGAGGGCTTCCCCGCCAACGTCAACGTCGCCGCCGCGCTGGCGCTCGCCGGCATCGGGCCGGAGCGCACGCAGGTGGAGGTCTGGGCCGACCCGGCGCTGGACCGCAACACCCACACCATCGTGGTGGACGCCGCGGCCGCCCGCCTGACCATGACGATCGAGAACGTGCCGAGCGAGGCCAACCCCCGCACCGGCAAGATCACCGCGCTCTCCATCCTGGCCTGCCTGCGCGGGCTGACCAGCACCCTGAAGGTCGGCTCCTAGCCGAGCGGGAAATCCGGCTTCGGGAGGTTCAGGTAGGCCTCCCGCAGCGCCCCGGCCCAGCCCTCGCGGATGGCGCGGTAATACGGATCCTCCTCGGTGATGCGGCGCCGCAGCCCGACATGCAGCGCATCCCGCCGGATCACCGCGAGGTCCAGCGGCAGCCCGACCGATAGGTTGGAGCGGATGGTGCTGTCCATCGAGATCAGCGTCAGCGCCACCCCTTCCTGAAGCGAGGTGCCCATGTTCAGCACCCGGTCCAGGATCGGCTTGCCATACTTGTGCTCGCCGATCTGCAGGAACGGCGTGTCCTCCGTCGCCTCGATGAAGTTGCCGGCGGAATAGACCAGGTAGAGCTTCGGCGGCCCGCCGGCGATCTGCCCGCCCAGCAGCAACGACGCCTCGAAGCCCAGCCCCTGCGCCAGCAGCGCCGGCCCGTCCATCTGCTGCACCTGGCGCACCGCGGCGCCCACCAGCTGCGCCGCATGGAACATGTCGGGCACCGTATCCAGCCGCTGCTGGATGCCGTTCAGCCACACGCCCTGCTGCAGCAGGTTCCACACCGTCTGCGTCACCGCCAGGTTGCCGGCGGTCATCAGCACCAGCGCGCGCTCGCCCGGCGCCTCGGTGACGAACATCTTGGCGAAGGAGGAGATGTTGTCCAGCCCGGCATTGGTGCGGGTGTCGGAGAGCATGACGATCCCCTCATCCACGCACAGCCCCACGCAATAGGTCATCGCCTCATTCCCCGCGGATGTAGAAGGCCTCGATGGCCTCGCCCAGCTCCGCCGTCCGGCCGATCATGCGCGTCAGCCACTCGTGCAGCCCGCCATCGAGGATGTCGGCGATGCGGCCGTAGCGCAGGCTGGCGGTGATCTCGCCCGAGAGGCGGTGGCACTCGCCGCGCCGCCCGCCCTGCCCGGCGGCGATCGCCTCCAGCACCTCCGTCACCCGCGCGTGGCAGGCCAGCAGGGCGCGCGGCAGCTCCGGGCGCAGGATCAACAGCTCGGCGATCTTGGCGGGGTCCAGCCGGTCCCGGTAGACCCAGTGGTAGGAGCGCAGCGCGGAGGCCGATTGTAGGATGGCCTGCCATTGCGCGTACTCGGCGGCGCCGTGCGGCGCATGTGTCAGCAGGTCGTGCCGCACGTCCAGCAGGCGGGCTGTGTTGTCGGCGCGCTCCAGCGCCGTGCCCAGGCGCACGAACAGGAAGGCCTCGCCCCGCAGCATGGTGTCCTGCGCGGCGCCGTTGAACAGCAGCACGCGCTCGCGCACGCGGTCAATGAAGCCGGGCAGGCGCTCGCCGCCGAAATCGGCCTCGGTGGTGCCGCGCAGCTGCGTCCAGCTCTCGTTCAGCGCGCTCCACATGTCCACCGTCAGCGCGGTGCGCACCTGCCGCCCGTTGGAGCGCGCGGCGGCGAAGCAGGACAGGATGCCCGAGGGGTTCGCCGGGTCGCGCACCAGGTAGTCCGCCGCGGCCTCGGGCGTCACCTCGCCATGCTTGGCGGTGAAGCCGGGCTCGCAGCCGGTGGCGACCAGCAGGCGGCGCCATTCCTCGCCCGTGCCCAGCCCGGCCATGCGCCAGGCGACGTTGAGGCCGCGCGCGACATTGGCCGCGCGCTCGGTGTAGCGGCCCAGCCAGAACAGGCAATCGGCGGTGCGGCTCAGCATGACACGTAGCCCTGCGACTGCGACTGCACCTGCACCGAGGGCGCGTCGTCCAGCACCCAGGTATCCTTGGTGCCGCCCCCCTGGGAGGAGTTCACCACCAGCGAGCCCTCGCGCAGCGCCACCCGCGTCAGCCCGCCGGGCACGATGCGCACGCTGTCCTTCGTGCTCAGCACGAAGGGGCGCAGATCCACGTGGCGCGGCGCGATGCCCGCCTCCACCAGCGTGGGGACGGTGGAGAGCGCGAGCGTCGGCTGCGCGATGTAGTGCGACGGGTTGGCGATGATGCGGGCGCGGAACTCCTCGCGCTGCGCGGCGGTGGCATGCGGGCCGATCAGCATGCCGTAGCCGCCCGAGCCCTGGGCCAGCTTCACCACCAGCCGGTCCAGGTTCGCCAGCACATGGGCGCGGTCGTCCTCCTGCTCGCACAGGAAGGTGGGCACGTTGTTCAGCAGCGGCTCCTCGCCCAGGTAGAAGCGGATCATCTCCGGCACGTAGGGATAGACGGCCTTGTCGTCGGCGATGCCGCAGCCGGGCGCATTGGCCAGCGCCACGTTGCCGGCGCGGTAGGCGCGCATCAGCCCGGGCACGCCCAGCATGGATTCCGGGTTGAAGGCCTCGGGGTCCAGGTAGTCGTCGTCAATGCGGCGGTAGATCACGTCCACCCGCTTCGGCCCGGCGGTGGTGCGCATCATCACGACGTCGCCATCCACGAAGAGGTCGGCGCCCTCCACCACCTCCACGCCCATCTCGTCGGCCAGGAAGCAATGCTCGTAATAGGCGCTGTTGAAGTGGCCCGGTGTCAGGATCACCACGGTGGGCTGGTGGCCGGCCTTCCCGGGCGCGGCGGCCTTCAGCGTCGCCAGCAGCTCCTCCGGGTAGCGGTTGACCGGGGCGATGCGGTGCGCCGCGAAGAGCCGCGGGAAGAGGCGCAGCATCGCCTCGCGGTTCTCCAGCATGTAGGAGACGCCGCTCGGCGTGCGGCAATTATCCTCCAGCACGTAGAACTCGTCAGGCCCCGTGCGCACCAGGTCAATGCCGGCGATGTGGGTGTAGACGCCGCCGGGCGGGGTGAAGCCGGCCATCTCCGGGCGGAACTGCTCGTTGCCCGTCACCAGCGCGGCCGGGATGCGCCCGGCCTTCAGGATCTCGCCCTTGCCATAGGCATCGGCCAGGAAGGCGTTGAGCGCGCGCACGCGCTGGGACAGGCCGGTGGCCAGCCGCTCCCACTCCGCGCGGGCGATGATGCGCGGGATGATGTCGAAGGGGATCAGCCGCTCGGGGTCGCCGCCCTCGCCATACACCGCGAAGGTGATGCCCACCTTGCGGAACAGGTACTCGGCCTCGGCGCGCTTGACGGCCAGGGCCTCGCGCGGGGTGGCCGCCAGCCAGCGGGCGATCTCGGCATAGGCGGCGCGCAGCTGCGGCCCCTCCCCCATCTCGTCGAATGCGGCGCCCATCGCGGCTCCCCGGTCTGCCGTGTCTTGGCCGCGATTGCAGCCCGGCCCGCGCGCCATGTCCAGCGCCACGGCTTGCGCCCGCCGCGCGCGCGGTGTCGGATCGGCGGCGGGATTGCCCAGGGGGGATGCAGGGTGAACGGTGCGGAAGCGGTAGCGGCGCAATTCGCGCAGGCAGGGATGCCGGCAATCTTCGGCGTGCCCGGCGGCGGCTCCTCGCTGGACCTGCTGGCGGCCGCCCGCGCGCAGGGCATCCCCTTCCACCTGGCCCGCACCGAGGTGGGCGCCGGCATCATGGCGCTGACATTGGCGGAGCTGACGCGGCGCCCGGTGGGCGTGCTGGTGACGCGGGGCCCCGGCGTGGCGGCCGCCGCCAACGGCCTCGCCAATGCCAGCCTGGAGCGCGCGCCCGTGGTGCTGGTGGCCGATGCGCTGGGCGAGGCCGAGCGCCGCTTCGCCACCCACCAGCGATTCGACCAGGGGGCGATGGCGGCACCCCTCACCCGCGCCCAGGAAGCCGGCGCGTCCGGCGCGGCGGCGGCGCTGTCGGCCGCGATGTCCTCCCCCCGCGGCCCAGCCTACCTGGAACTCTCCGGCGAGGCCGCGCGCGCCGAGGCCGCGCCGCCGCCATCCTGGCGCGCGCCCGCATTGCCCCTTCCCTCCTCCGACGCCATCGCCACCGCGCGCGCCCTGCTGGCCAAGGCCCGGCGCCCCGCCATCATCGCCGGGCTGGAGGCCGCCACGCCCGCCCGCGCCGCCTGGATCCGCGCCCTGGCGGAGGCGCTGCACGCGCCGGTCCTCGTCACCTACAAGGCCAAGGGCGTGCTGCCGGATTCGCATCCGCTCTTCGGCGGCGTCTTCACCGGCGGCGCGGCGGAGGCGCCGATCCTGCACGAGGCCGACCTCCTCATCACGGCGGGCGCCGACCCGGTGGAGTTCATCCCGCAGGCCTGGCGCTTCGCCGCGCCGGTGCTGGACCTCGCGGACTGGGTGCGCGGCCTGGACTACGTGGCGCCCGCCATCCGGCTGCTGGGCGCATGGGAGACGGCCGACCTCCTGCCATCGCGCGCCGCCTGGCCGGATGGCGCCATCGCCCGCCACCGCGGAACCTGGCTGGCGGCGCTGGAGAACGGGCCCTCCGGCCATGCCGGCCTTTCGCCCTCCGCCATCCTGCGCCTCGCCCAGCGCGCCGCCCGCGAATCCGGCGCCGACCCGCGCGCGGCGGTGGATGCGGGGGCGCATATGTTTCCCTGCACCTCCTTCTGGCAGGCCGAGCGGCCGGGCGACCTGCTGATCTCCAACGGGCTGGCCACCATGGGCCATGCGCTGCCCGCCGCCATCGCCGCCGCCATCCATGACCCCGCGCGCGGCGCCGTCGCCTTCACCGGCGATGGCGGGCTGCTGATGGCGCTGGGCGAGCTGGCCACCGCCTGCGCCCTGCGGCTGAAGCTGGTCGTCGTGGTGTTCAACGACGCCGCGCTCTCGCTCATCGGCATCAAGACCGGCGGGCGGGAATTGCCGGCCCGCAGCCTGGACTGGCCGGAATGCGACTTCGCCCAGGTGATGCGCGGCCTGGGCGGCAGCGCCTGGCGCGCGGCGGACGAGGCCGGCTTCGCCCAGGCCATGCACGCGGCCTTCGCATCCGGTGGCCCGGCGCTTGTGGATGCGCGCTGCGACCCCTCCTCCTACCCCCGCCAGATCGCCGCGCTGCGCGGATGAAGGGTGCGGCGCTGGCCCTGCTGCTGCTGGCCGGCTGCGCCGCCGGCCCCGAGATCCGCAGCGGCATCGAGAGCGAGCGCCTCTGCGCACCGCCCGAGGCCGGGCTGGGCCATGCCCTGCCGCCCCTGGCCCCGCTGGCGGTGGTGGAGGCCACCGCCGCGCGCCACGGCAAGCCGGTGCTGGCCGTGCTGATGGCCGACACGCTGGGCCTGCTGCCGGAGCTGGAGGCCATCGCCCGCCCCCGCCCCGGCCTCGCCGGCGAGGTGGCGAAGCTGCGCCGCCGCCAGCTGGTGCAGGAGCGGCTGATGCTGGCGATGCTGGAGGCCGCCGGCACCATGGCCGCCATTGACTGCGAGGGCGAGCGCGGCGACCAGCTGCGCGGCCTGCTCCAGGCGCGGGAGGACCGGCGCAACCGCCGCCTCTCCATCGCCTCCATCGCGCTGGGCAGGCCGACGCGCACCTCGGGCATGCCGAAGCGCGCGCGGTCGCTGGCGAGGCGCAGGTCGCAGGCGGCGGCGATCTCCAGCCCCGCGCCGAGGCACCAGCCCTGGATGCGCGCGATCACCGGCACCGGGCAGGCGCGGATGGCGGCGTTGACGGCGCTGATGCGGCGGATGAAGGCGCGCGCCGCCTCGGGCGTGGCGATGGCGCCCATCTCGCGGATGTCGGCGCCGCCGATGAAGGCGCGTTCGCCCTCGCCTGCCAGCACCACGGCGCGCGTCGCCGCGTCCACCGCGAAGGCGCTGGCCAGCGCCTCCAGGATCGGCGTGTTCACCGTGTTCAGCTTGGCGTCGTTGCGCAGCGTGACGCGGCGGATGTCGCCATGCTGCGTGACCTCGACGCTCATCGGCGGGCATCCGTCATCAGCGCGTAGCCCTTGCTGATGGCGTCCAGCTCCGCCGGTGCGATCACGGCGTCCAGGTCGTCGAAGCCATCCGGCGCGCGCTCCCCCACCACGTCCACCACGCGTTCCGGCCCGCCACGGCGGTTGCTGAGCACGATGTCGCGGGTGGCGGGCAGGCGCCCGGCCTCATAGGCGGCGAAGGCGTCGGGCACGGGCATGGCCCCAAGGTGGCGCGCCAGCAGCCGTGCGTCCAGCACCGCCTGGGAGGCGCCGTTGGAGCCCACCGGATACATCGGGTGCGCGGCATCGCCCAGCAGCGTGACGCGGCCCTGCGTCCACCAGGGCAGCGGGTCGCGGTCGCACATCGGGTATTCCCAGCACTCCGGCGTGGCGCGCACCAGCGCCTCCACATCCAGCCAGGGCATGCGGAAGCGCTGCACATGCGGCAGGATCTCGGCCAGCCGCCCGGCCTTCGACCAGTCCTCGCGCGGCGGCGGCTTCGCCGGGTCGCCCACCTGGGCGCAGACTACCCAGTTGGTCAGGCGCGTGCCGGGCGTGGCCCCGGCCGCGATGGGGTAGAGCACCAGCTTCTCCCGCATGTCGCCGGCGACGATCATGCAGTCGCCGCCCTCGAAGGCTGGCCAGTCCAGCGCGCCGCGCCACATGCGGATGCCATTCCAGCGGATGCCGCCATCATCGGGGTGCAGCAGGCGGCGGATGGCCGAGTGGATGCCATCCGCGCCCACCAGCGCCGCGCCGCGCAGCGTGGCGCCGTCGGCCAGGGTGACGGAAACGCCCTTGGCATCCTGCGCGAAGGACGCCACGCGGCTGGCGGGGCGGATGGCATCGGGCATGCGCCCACGCGCCGTGCGCCACAGCAGCCCGTGCAGCCGGCCGCGATGGATGCTGAATTGCGGCGCATCCAGCCCGGCATGCAGCCCGCGCGGCTCGGCGCGGATCACCTGGCCGAAGCGGTTGAGGTAGCGCAGCTCCCGCGTGCGGATGGCGATGGCGTCCAGCGCCGGCAGCAGCCCCAGCGCCGCCAGTTCGCGGATGGCGTGCGGCAGGGTGTTGATGCCGACGCCGAGTTCCCGCACCTCCGCGGCCGCTTCCAGCACCACGCAGGGGATGCCGCGCTCGTGCAGGGACAGCGCGAGGGTCAGCCCGCCGACGCCGCCGCCGGCGATGAGGACGGGCAGCCGGGCCGGCCGATCCACGCCTTCGGGCTGCGCCCGGCGGCGATCGGACGGCGCGCTCACTCCGCCGCTTCCGGCAGCGCGCGCGGCGCGTGGCTGGCCGGCTTGGCCTTGCGGCGCAGCTCCATCAGCTCCTCGCGCTCGCGCTGCGCGAGGCGCTGGAGCGCCTGCTGGCCGTAGAGGTACTGCTTCGCCACCGGCACGCGCACGCCGTATTCCGCGGCCGCGTGCAGGGTGAAGCTGGGCTCCACCAGGTGCGGGCGGCCCAGCGCCACCAGGTCGGCGCGGCCGGCGGCGATGATGGTGTTCACCTGGTCGGCCGAGGTGATGGAGCCCACGCACATCACCGCCATGCCGCCCTCGTTGCGAAGCATGTCGGCCCAAGGGAGCTGGAACATGCGGCCATATTGCGGGGCGGCATCGGCCACGGTCTGGCCGGTGCTGACGTCAATCAGGTCGCAGCCACCATCGCGGAAGGCACGGGCGATGGCCAGGGTGTCGGCATCGGTGATGCCGCCATCGGCCCAGTCGGTGGCGCTGATGCGCACGGACATCGGGCGCTCCTGCGGCCAGACGGCGCGCAGCGCCTGGAAGACCTCCAGCGGGAAGCGCAGGCGGTTCCCGATGCTGCCGCCGTATTCGTCCACGCGCCGGTTGGTCAGCGGCGAAAGGAAGGAGGCCAACAGGTAGCCATGGGCGCAATGCAGCTCCAGCAGGTCGAAGCCGCAGGCGATGCCGCGGCGGGCGGCGGCGACGAACTCGTCGCGCACGCGGTCCATGTCGGCGCGCGTCATCTCCCGCGGCACCCGGGAATGCGGGAAGTAGGGCGTGGCGCTGGCGGAGATGATCGGCCAGGCGCCATCCTCCAGCGGCTGGTCCATGCCGTCCCACATCAGCTTCGTCGCGCCCTTGCGCCCGGCATGGCCCAGTTGCAGCGCCATCTTCGCGCCCGCCGCATGGACGTTGGCGACGATGCGCGTCCAGGCCGCCTCCTGCGCGTCGGTCCACAGCCCGGTGCAGCCGGGCGTGATGCGCGCATCCGGCGCCGGGCAGGTCATCTCGGTGAAGACCAGCCCGGCGCCGCCCAGGGCGCGGGCGCCGTAATGGATCAGGTGGAAATCCTGCGGCACGCCATCCACCGCCGAATACATGCACATGGGCGAGACGACGACGCGGTTCGCCACCTCCATGCCGCGCAGGCGCAGCGGCTGGAACATGGGCGGGCGCGATGCGTCGCCGCCCGGCGTCTCGGCGGCCACCAGCTGCTGCACCTCCTCCACGAAGTCCGGCGCGCGCAGTTGCAGGTTGTCCCAGGTGATGGCCTTGGAGCGCGTCATCACCCCGAAGGCGAAGCGCGCCGGCGCGAAGTGCCAGAAGCGCCGCACATGCTCGAACCACACCAGCGAGACATTGGCGGCGTGCTGGATCTTCTCCACCTCCTCCCGCCGCGCGCCCTCGTAGCGGGCGAGGCATTCGGGGATGGTCCCGCCGGCCATGATGGCGCGGTGCAGGCCGATGGCGTCCTCCATCGCCAGCTTGGTGCCGCTGCCGATGGAGAAATGCGCGCTTGCCTTGGCGTCGCCCAGCAGGACCAGGTTGCCGCGTACCCAGCGCTCGCAGCGGAAGGCCGGGAAGTTGCGCCAGTTGGAGCGGTTGATGAGCAGGCGGTGACCCTGCAATTCCTCGCGGAACACCTCCTCCAGGAAGGCGGCGGACTGCGCCTCGTCCATCGCCCCCAGCCCGGCCTTCGCGTAGGTCTCCGGATCGGTCTCCATCACCCAGGTCGAGCGGCCGGGCTCGTACTGGTAGCAATGGGCGATGAAGATGCCCTCCGCGCGCTCCTTGAAGAAGAAGGTGAAGGCGTCGAAGGGGCGGGTTGACCCCATCCAGGCGAAGCGGTTGGGGCGCAGGTCCAGCTGCGGCTGGAAGTGGTCGCGCCAGCGCTCGCGGATGGGGGAGTTGATGCCGTCGGCGGCCACCACCAGGTCGGCGTCGGGAAAGTCCTCGGGCTGCGCCTCGCGGCGGAATTCCAGCTCCACGCCCAGGCGGCGGGCGCGGTCCTGCAGGAGCAGCAGCAGCGTGCGGCGGGAGCAGCCGCAGAAGCCGTTGCCGCCGATGCGGTGCTCGGCGCCCTTCGCCGAAATCACGATGTCGTCCCAATAGGCGAAGGATTGCGTGATGGCGCGGTAGGAGGGCTCGTCGGCGTCCTTGAACACGTCCAGCGTGGCGTCGCTGAACACGACGCCGAAGCCGAAGGTGTCGTCGGGCTGGTTGCGCTCCACCACGGTGACGCGCGCCTGCGGCATGTCGCGCTTCATCAGGATGGCGAAGTAGAGGCCGGCGGGGCCGCCGCCGATGATGGCGATGCGCATGGGCGCTGCTCCTTGCTGCCCCCACAATATGCTTGCGGGGGCACCGGCCGCAATGCTTTAAGCTTAAGGCATGTGGCGCTTCGACGGACAGGCGGCCTTGGTCAGCGGCGGGGGCACCGGCATCGGCCTGGCCTGCGCCCGCGCGCTGACGGAAGCCGGCGCGCGCGTCACCGTGCTGGGCCGGCGCGCCGCACCGCTGGAGGAAGCTGTGGCAGCCGGCGCGGCGGCGGAGGCCATCGTGGCCGATGCCTGCGCGCCGCCCGCGCTGGCACCCTTCGCCATCCTGGTGAACGCGGCCGGCGCGGCGGCCTCCGCGCCCTTCCTCAAGACCGACGACGCCGCCTTCCGCGCCGCGCTGGACGCCAACCTGATGGGCGCGGTGACGCTGGCGCGCGCCGTGCTGCCGGGCATGGTGGCGGCGGGCTTCGGGCGGGTGGTGAACATCGCCTCCACGGCCTCGCTAAAGGGCTACGCCTATGTGGTGCCCTATGTCGCGGCCAAGCACGCGCTGCTGGGCTTCACCCGCGCCCTGGCGCTGGAGGTGGCGCGCCAGGGCGTGACGGTGAACTGCGTCTGCCCCGGCTTCACCGAGACGCCGCTGCTGGAGGAAAGCGCCGCCCGCATCGAAGCGAAGACCGGCCGGGATGGCCGCGCCGCCCTGGCGGCGAACAACCCGCAGGGACGGCTGTTTTCCCCGGAGGAAGTGGCGCAGGCCGTGCTCTACCTCTGCGCCGCGCCGGGGGTGAATGGCGCCGCGCTGGCCGTTTCCGGCGGCGAGGTGTGATGGACGCCGAGACCGCCCTCGCCGACCTGCCGCCCGGCCACAAGGACGGGCTGCGCCTGTGGCTGCGGCTGCTGACCTGCGCCAACCTGATGGAGGCCGAGATCCGCCGGCGCCTGCGGGTGCAGTTCGCCACCACCCTGCCCCGCTTCGACCTGCTGGCCGCCCTGCACCGCGCCCCCGATGGGCTGACGCTGGGCGAGGTGTCGCGCCGCATGATGGTGAGCAACGGCAACGTCACCGGCCTCGCCGCGCGGCTGGAGGAGGAGGGCCTGGTGGAACGCGGCCTGGATGCCGCCGACCGCCGCGCCTTCCGCCTGCGCCTGACGGCGCGCGGCGCCAGCGACTTCGCCCGCCAGTCCCGCGCGCATGAGGGCTGGGTGAACGACCTGCTGGCCGGGCTTTCCGCGCCGGAGCGGGAGGCGCTGCACGCCCTGCTGGGCCGCGCCAAGCACAGCATCCGGGAGGGGATGGCATGAAGGCACCGCAGCACCTGCGCATGGAGGAGGCGGGCGGCGTGGTGACGCTGACGCTCGACCGCCCGGAGCGCAAGAACCCGCTGACCTTCGACAGCTACGCCGAGCTGGTCGGCATCTTCCGCGATGCCGCCCAGGACGATGCGGTGCGCGCCTTCGTCGTCACCGGCGCGGGCGGCAATTTCTGCTCGGGCGGCGACGTGCATGAGATCATCGGCCCGCTGCTGGAGCGCGACACCAAGGGGCTGATGCGCTTCACGCGGATGACGGGCGAGCTGGTGAAGGCGATGCGCGCCTGCCCGCAGCCGATCATCGCCGCGGTGGATGGCGTGGCCGCGGGTGCCGGCGCGATCATCGCCATGGCCGCCGATATCCGCCTCGCCACGGCGCGCGCCAAGGTGGCCTTCCTGTTCAACCGCGTCGGCCTGGCCGGCTGCGACATGGGCGCCTGCGCCATCCTGCCGCGGCTGATCGGCCAGGGGCGCGCCAGCGAGCTGCTGTTCACCGGCCGCGCCATGCGCGCGGAGGAAGGCGAGCGCTGGGGCTTCTTCAACCGCCTGACGGAGACGGTGCTGGAGGACGCGCAGGCCCTGGCCGCGGAGATCGCCGCCGGCCCCGGCTTCGCCCATGGCATGACCAAGCGCATGCTGGCGATGGAATGGGCCATGGGCGTCGAGCAGGCGATCGAGGCCGAGGCGGTGGCGCAGGCGCTGTGCATGACCACCGCCGATTTCCGCCGCGCCTACGAGGCCTTCGCCGCCAAGCGCACCCCCGTCTTCCAGGGGGATTGATGGCCGACCGCGATTTTCTCGAATGGCCCTTCCTGGATGACGCGCATCGCGCCTTCGCCGCGCGCGTCGAGGCCTTCGCGGCGGGGCTGCCCGCGCATCACGACGACGCGGATGCCGCCACGCGCGACCTCGCGCGCGCGCTGGGCGAGGCCGGGCTGCTGGAGGCGGCGGTGCCGGCGGATGGCAGGCTGGACGTGCGGAAGCTGTGCCTGGCGCGCGACATCCTGGCGCGGCATTCCGGCCTGGCGGATTTCGCCTTCGCCATGCAGGGGCTGGGCACCGGCGCCATCACCCTGTTCGGCGGCGATGCCCTGAAGGCGCGCGTGCTGCCCGAGGTGCGCGCCGGCACGACGCTCGCCGCCTTCGCGCTGTCCGAACCCGAAGCGGGCAGCGACGTGGCGGCGATGGCCACCACCGCCACGCGCGACGGCGATGGCTGGGTGCTGGAGGGCGAAAAGACCTGGATCAGCAATGGCGGCATCGCCGGCAGCTACGTCGTCTTCGCGCGCAGCGGCGAGGCGCCGGGCGCGCGCGGCCTGTCCTGCTTCTGGGTGCCGGGCGAGGCGCTGCGCGTTGTCGAGCGCATCCACACCGCCGCGCCGCACCCGCTGGCGCGGCTGGCGCTGGATGGCGTGCGCGTGCCCGATGCCCACCGCATCGGCGCGCCCGGCGAGGGCTTCAAGGTGGCGATGGCGGTGCTGGACGTGTTCCGTGCCACCGTGGGCGCCGCCGCGCTGGGCTTCGCGCGGCGCGGCCTGGACCTGCTGCTGGAGCGCGCCACCACGCGCCGCCTGTTCGGCGCGCCGCTCTTCGAGCAGGGCCAGGTGCAGGCCGCCATCGCCGATGCGGCGATTGCTGTGGAGGCCTCCGCCCTGCTGGTCTATCGCGCCGCCTGGCTGAAGGACCAGGGCACGCCGCGCGTCTCGCGCGAGGCCAGCATGGCCAAGCTGCACGCCACCGAGGCCGCCTTCCGCGTCGCCGATGCCGCGGCGCAGTTCCATGGGGGCCTCGGCGTCGTCGCCGGTTCCGCGCCGGAATTGCTGACGCGCGAGGTGCGGGCGCTGCGCGTCTACGAGGGCGCATCCGAGATCCAGCGCGTGGTGATCGCCCGCGCTGAGCGCGACCGGAGGGCATGATGGACAGCTTCTGCCGCGACAACCTGCCGCCGCCCGAGGAATGGCCGGTCCTGACGCCCCTGCCCTATCCGGCACGGCTGAACTGCGCGGTGGAGCTGCTGGACCGCAACCTGAAAGCACGCGCCGACCACCCGGCGGTGGTGACGCCCGACGAGACGCTGACCTACGCGCAACTGGCGGAGCGGGTGGACCGCATCGCCCATGTGCTGGTGAAGGAAACGGGGCTGGTGCCGGGCAACCGGGTGCTGCTGCGCTCGGCCAACAATGCCTGGATGGTGGCGGCCTATTTCGCCGTGCTGAAGGCCGGTGGCGTGGTGGTGGCCACCATGCCGCTGCTGCGCGCCAAGGAGCTGGGCGAGATCTGTCGCAAGGCGCGCATCACCCACGCCATCTGCGACGCCCGGCTGCGCGAGGAGCTGGACCGCGCCGATGCGCCGGAGCTGCGCCACCGCCTGCATTGGGGCGACGGCTCGCTGGAAGCCGCCTGCGCCCGCCAGCCGGCCCGCTTCGCCGCGGCCGACACGGCGAGCGACGACATCTGCCTGATCGGCTTCACCTCCGGCACCACGGGCGAGCCCAAGGGCACGCTGCATTTCCACCGCGACATGCTGGCGATCTGCGACCACTACTCGGCGCAGGTGCTCAAGCCCGCGGCGGAGGACCGCTTCATCGGCTCGCCGCCGCTGGCCTTCACCTTCGGGCTGGGCGGGCTGGTGCTGTTTCCCTTCCGCGTCGGCGCCACCGCGATCCTGCTGGAGAAGGCGTCGCCGGACGACCTCGCCGCCGCCATCGCGCGGCACCGCGCCACGATCTGCTTCACAGCCCCCACCGCCTACCGCGCCATCGCGGCGAAGGCGGGCGAGCACGACCTGTCCTCCCTGCGCAAATGCGTCAGCGCCGGCGAGCACCTGCCCCGTCCCATCTTCGAGATGTGGGAGAAGGCGACCGGGCTGCGGCTGATGGACGGCATCGGCGCCACGGAGATGCTGCACATCTTCATCGCCGCCCCGGAGGAAGCGATCCGCCCCGGCGCCACCGGCCTTCCCGTGCCGGGCTACGAGGCGCGGGTGATCGGCCCGGATGGGCAGGAGGTGCCGCGCGGCACGCCCGGGCGCCTCGCCGTGCGCGGCCCCACCGGCTGCCGCTACCTCGCCGACCCGCGCCAGCGCCACTACGTGCAGGGCGGCTGGAACATCACCGGCGACACCTTCATCCAGGATGCGGATGGCTACTTCATCTACCAGGCGCGCAACGACGACATGATCGTTTCCAGCGGCTACAACATCGCCGGGCCGGAGGTGGAGGCGGCGCTGCTGGCCCACCCGGCGGTGAAGGAGGCCGGCGTGATCGGCACGCCCGACCCCGAGCGCGGCAGCGTCGTCACCGCCTTCGTCGTGCTGCATGAGGGCGCGAGGCCCGACGAGGCCACGCGCAAGGCGTTGCAGGAGCACGTGAAGGCCGCCATCGCGCCCTACAAGTATCCCCGCCGCATCGAGTTCCGCGACAGCCTGCCGCGCACCGAGACGGGCAAGCTGCAGCGCTTCGCCTTGCGCGCGCCCGCAACCCCCGCCACAAGCCCCGTGCCATGACACTCACCGCGCTGCATCCCAGGGGCTGGCCCGCCCCCAAGGGCTATTCCAACGGCCTGATGGGCGAGGGCCGGCTGGTGATCCTGGGCGGGCAGATCGGCTGGGACGCCCAGGGCCGCTTCGCCGAGGGCTTCGTGCCCCAGGTGAAGCAGGCGCTGGCGAACATCCTCCTCGTGCTGGCCGAGGCCGGCGGCCGGCCCGAGCACATCGCGCGGCTGACCTGGTACGTCACCGACATCGCCGCCTACCGCAATTCGCTGGCGGAACTCGGCCCGGCCTATCGCGCGGTGATGGGCCGGCACTTCCCGGCGATGACGCTGGTGCAGGTGGTGGCGCTGGTGGAGGCCGAGGCGATGGTGGAGATCGAGGCGACCGCCATCCTGCCGACGTGATGCCCGCTGCGGAGCGGCCGGTGAAGCAGGCAATACGCGCCGAGGCGCTGCGCCTGGGCTTCGACGCGGTGCGCTTCACCACGGCCACCCTGCCGCCGGAGGCGCGCGAGCGGCTGGACGCCTTCCTGGCCGCCGGCGCGCACGGCACGATGGACTGGATGGAGCGCCGCGCGGAACAGCGCGCCCACCCCCAGGCGCTGTGGCCGGAGGCGGTGAGCGTGATCGTGCTGGGCACCAACTACGCCCCCGCCCATGACCCGCTGGAATCGCTCGGCTGGAAGGATCGCGCCACCATCTCCTGCTACGCGCAGGGCAAGGACTACCACGACATCGTGAAGGGCCGGCTGAAGGCGCTGGGGCAATGGATGGCCGCGCGCTTCAAGGGCGTGCCGCTCAAGGTCTTCGTGGACACCGCGCCGGTGATGGAGAAGCCCCTGGCCCAGCAGGCCGGGCTGGGCTGGCAGGGCAAGCACACCAACCTCCTGTCCCGCGAATGGGGCAACTGGCTGTTCCTGGGCGAGATCTACACCGCGCTGGCCATCGAGCCCGACGCGCCCGAGGACGAGCATTGCGGCTCCTGCACCGCCTGCCTCCAGGCATGCCCCACCGCCGCCTTCCCGGCGCCCTTCCGGCTGGATGCGCGGCGCTGCCTCTCCTACCTTTCCATCGAGCATCGCGGGCCGATCCAGCGCGAGTTCCGCAAGGCGATGGGCAACCGCATCTACGGCTGCGACGACTGCCTGGCCGCCTGCCCATGGAACAAGTTCGCGCAGGCGAGCCGCGAGATGCGCTTCGCCCCGCAGGGCGGGCTTGCGCCACGGCTGGAGGATCTGGCCGCGCTGGACGATGCCGGCTTCCGCGCGCGGTTCGCCGGCACGCCCGTGAAGCGGCTGGGGCTGGCGCGCTTCCGCCGCAACCTGGCCATCGCCATCGGCAACAGCGGCCGGGGCGCGCTGCGCCCGGCGGCGCAGGGGCTGGCGGCGGATGCCGACCCCGTGGTGGCCGAGGCCGGCGCCTGGGCGATGGAGGAGCTGGCCGATGCGCGATGATGGAGCCTCCCGGTGCGATCGTCCCGGCCCGCAAGGGACGGAGCGTGAATCGCCCCGGCGTGACAGGCCGGCGGTTCCGCAGGGGGCGCTGGTCCTGTTCTCCGGCGGGCAGGACAGCGCCACCTGCCTGGCCTGGGCGCTGCGGGAATTCCCGCATGTGGAAACGCTGGGCTTCGACTACGGCCAGCGCCACCGGGTGGAACTGGACTGCCGCGCCGCGCTGCGCGCCGGCATGGCCTCGCCCCGCCTGGGGCCGGACCACCTGCTGGCGCTTCCCGTGCTGGGCCAGATCAGCGAGACGGCCCTGACGCGCGACCGTGAGATCACGGTGCAGGCGGACGGCCTGCCCTCCACCTTCGTGCCCGGGCGCAACCTGGTGTTCCTGGCGCTGGCCGCCGCGCTCGCCTGGCGCCGCGGGCTGTGCCACATCGTGCTCGGCGTCTGCGAGACCGACTACAGCGGCTATCCCGATTGCCGGGACGACACGGTGAAGGCGATGCAGGTGGCGCTGAACCTGGGGCTCGACACGCGGCTGGTGCTGCACACGCCGCTGATGTGGCGCGACAAGCGCCAGACCTGGGCGCTGGCGCAGGAGATCGGCGGCGACGCCCTTGTGGAGCTGATCCGCCGCGACAGCCATTCCTGCTATCGCGGCGAGCGTGCTTCCCATGCCTGGGGCGCCGGCTGCGGGGCCTGCCCCGCCTGCGACTTGCGCGCCCGGGGCTGGGCGGCCTATGCGGCGGGGCATGAGCAAGCAGCGCCTTGAAGGCTTCCTGTTCCTGGCCGGCTTCGGCCTGTGCATCCCGTTCGCCAATTGGCTGATCGGCAATGCCGGCACCGTCTGCGTCCCCCAGGGCCCCTGCCTGATCCCGGTGGCACCGGGGGTGATGGCGCCCTCGGGCGTGCTGATGATCGGCCTGGCGCTGGTCCTGCGGGACCTGGTGCAGCGCCGCCTGGGGGTGGAATGGGCCATCGGCGCCATCGCCGCCGGCGCCGCGCTTTCCGCCTTCCTGGCGCCGCCCGCGCTGGTGCTGGCCTCCGCCATGGCCTTCCTGCTGAGCGAGCTGGCGGATCTGGGCGTCTACACCCCCTTGCAGCGCAAGGGGCTGGTGCGGGCGGTGCTGCTTTCCTCCGCCCTGGGGCTGGTGGTGGACAGCGTAGTGTTCCTGTACCTCGCCTTCGGCTCGCTGGACTACCTGGCGGGGCAGGTCATCGGCAAGGCGTGGATGGTGCTGCTCTCCCTGCCGCTCATCGCCCTGCTGCGGCGGCGGGACCAGCGGCTGGGCCTGGCCTGAGGCGCCCCCGCGCCCGTCAGCCCGGCGCCCGGGGCAGCACCGCCTCCATCGAGGTGCGCACGAGGATGCCGGCCGGGCCGGGGGCGCGGATGGCGTCCTGCATCGCCGGCAGGTCGGCGCGTGACCCCACCCGCAGCAGCGGCAGGCCGAAGCTCTCGATCCAGCGGCCGAAATCCGGGTTGCCGAACATGGTGCCGCTGACCCGGCCCGGATGCGCATGCTCCTGGTGGATGCGGATGCTGGCATAGCCGCCATTCTCGCTGAGGATGAGCTTGATCGGCAGGCGCCGTTCCAGCGCCACGGCCAGCTCCCCGCCCGTCATCAGCGCGCCGCCATCGCCCACGGCGCAGGCCACGGTGCGGCCCGGGTGGCGCAGCGCCGCCGCCACCGCCGCCGGCACGCCGAACCCCATGGCGCCCGAGACCGGGGCCAGCAGGCGTTGCCCCGGCCGCCAGGCCACCTTGCGGTAGAAGGGCGCGCCGAAGGTGCCAGCATCCAGCGTCATGATGCCGTCCGGCGGCAGGGCGGCGCCGATGGCCTGCGCGACCTCGGCGAAGGCGATGCCGTCCGGCCAGTCGCGCGGGACCACGTGCGTCTCGGCCAGGAACAGCGCGCGCAGCCGCTCCGCCCAGGCGGCGGGCGGCGTGCCGGGGGCCTCGCGGGACAGGGCCTCGGCCAGGGCCACGGCATCGGCCACCAGCGCCATTTCGGCCGGGAAGTGCCAGCCCAGGTGGCGTGGATCGGCGCAGGCATGCACCAGGCGCTGCCCCGGCGCCGGCCAGGAATAGCCCTGGGTGGTGATGTCGGTCAGCCGCGTGCCCAGGGCCAGCACCAGGTCGGCCTCGGCGAAGGCGGCGCGCTGGGCGTCGGGGTTCCGCAGCCCCATGTCGCCGGCATAGAGCGGGTGGTCGTTGGGGAACAGGTCCTGCCGGCGGAAGGAGACGGCGACCGGCAGCCCCCACGCCTCGGCCAGTCGCAGCAGCGCGGCGCGGCCGCCCGGCGCCTCGAAGCCATGGCCGGCCAGCAGGATGAGA
>JBEQBS010000020.1:0-20228 GCA_041639675.1 Rubritepida sp.
GCGGGCGCCGCGCTGCGCGTCTCGCCGATGGACGACCACCGCGCCAGCGCCGCCTATCGCCTGGAAGCCGCGCGCGGCCTGCTGCGCCGCCTCGCCCTGCGCCACGCCCGGCCCGACCTGCCGGCGGAGGTCCACGCATGAGCGTCGGCCTGCCGCTGGCGCATGACAGCGCCCTGCGCCACGCCGCCGGCGAGGCGCGCTTCCTGGACGACATGGCCGAGCCCGCCGGCTGCTGGCACGCGGCGCTGGCGCTCTCGCCGGTGGCGCATGGCCGGCTGCTGGGTCTCGACCTGCCGCCGGGCGTGCGCGCCATCCTGCCCGGCGATATCCCGGGCGAGAACGACATCGCCCCCATCGCGCGCGGCGAGGCGCTGCTGGCCGATGGCCTGGTGGAGCACCACGGCCAGGCGCTCGCCATCCTGGTGGCCCCGACGCGCGACGAAGCCCTGCGCGCCGCCGCCGCCGTGCAGGCGCGCATCGAGCCGCTGGCGCCGGTGCTGAGCATCGAGGACGGCCTGGCGCGCGGGCAGTACGTGGTGCCGCCCTCGGTGCTGACGGAAGGCGACGTGGAGGCCGCCCTGGCCGCCGCTCCCCTCACCGCCTCCGGCGAGTTCCGCGCCGGCGGGCAGGAGCATTTCTACCTGGAAGGCCAGGTCGCGCTCGCCGTGCCGGGCGAGGAAGGCGAGATGCTCGTCCATTCCTCCACCCAGCACCCCACCGAGGCGCAGCACATCGTCGCCCGCGTGCTGGGCGAGCCCTACAGCCGCATCACCGTGCATTGCCGGCGCATGGGCGGCGCCTTCGGCGGCAAGGAGAGCAACGCCTCCTGGGTCGCGGCCGCCGCCGCCCTGGCCGCGCGGCTGACGGGCCGGCCGGTGAAGCTGCGCCTGCCGCGCCGCGCCGACATGGCCGCCACCGGCAAGCGCCATCCGTTCCTGTACCGCTGGCAAGCGGGCTTCGACGAAGCGGGCCGGCTGCTGGCGCTGGATGCGCTGCTGGCCGCCGATGGCGGGCATTCGGCCGACATGTCCGGCGGCGTGGTGTTCCGCGCGCTGACGCATGCGCTCAACTGCTACGGCGCGCCGGCGCTGCGGCTGAAATGCTGCGCGGTGAAGACCAACCACGTCTCCAACACCGCCTTCCGCGGCTTCGGCGGCCCGCAGGGCGCGCTGCTGATGGAGGAGGTGCTGCCCGCCATCGCCCGCGCCACGGGGCTGGAGCTGGACGCGGTGCGCGAGCGCAACCTGGCCGCCCGCACCCCCTATGGCCAGGCGCTGGACCCCGCCCTGCCCCGCCGCTGCCTCGCGGAAGCCAAGGCCGATGCCGGCTGGGATGCGCGGCTGCGCGACATCGCCGCGTTCAACGCCACGCACCCGACGCTGCGCCGCGGCCTGGGCAGCTTCCAATGCGCCTTCGGCATCTCCTTCGGCATCCGCGTGCTCAACCAGGCCGGCGCGCTGGTGAGCGTCTATACCGATGGCTCGGTGCGCCTGGCCCATGGCGGCACGGAGATGGGCCAGGGCCTGTTCATCAAGGTGGCGCAGGTGGTGGCGGAGGTCTTCGGCATCCCGGTGGATTCCATCAGCCTCGCCGCCACCAGCACCGGGGAGGTGCCCAACACCTCCGCCACCGCCGCCAGCACCGGCAGCGACCTCAATGGCTGGGCCGCGCATGAGGCCGCGCAGGCGGTGAAGGCGCGCATGGCCACCGTGGCCGCCGGGCGCCTGGGCTGCGACCCGGCGGCGCTGGACTGGCGCGACGGCCTCATCCGCCACGGCAACGAAGCCCTGCGCTTCGGCGAGCTGGCGAAGCTGTGCTGGCAGGAACGCGTCTCGCTCTCCGCCACCGGCTTCTACGCCACGCCGGGCATCCACTGGGACCCCGTGGCGCTGCGCGGCGAGCCCTTCTTCTACTTCTCCTGCGGCGCCGCGGTGGCGGAGGTGCTGCTGGACACGCTGACCGGCGAGCACCGCTGCACCCATGCCTGGCTGGTCCAGGATTGCGGGCGCTCCCTCAACCCCGCCATTGACCTCGGCCAGATCGAGGGCGCCTTTGTCCAGGGCCTGGGCTGGCTGACCAGCGAGGAGCTGTGGTGGGACGCCCAGGGCCGCCAGCGCACGCTTGGCCCCTCCACCTACAAGATCCCCGGCTCGCGCGACGTGCCCCGGCTGCATGCGCGGCTGCTGGCCGATTCGCCCGGGCGCGAGGGGACGCTCTACCGCTCCAAGGCGGTGGGGGAGCCGCCGCTGCTGCTGGCCACCGCCGTGGTCAACGCGCTGAAGCATGCCGCAGCGCTGCCCAGCCTGGACCTGCCGGCAACCCCGGAGCGCCTGCTGATGGCGTTGCGGAGCCAAGGACCTGCCTGATTTTTTGGCACCTGCCGTGACGCTTGCACATGGCTCGTTGCTTTGCCATACACGACGATAACGCAGCGCCCGCGGGGCCGGGACAATGCAGGGAGAACCATCCGGGTGAGCGACACGATCCTTGAGGCGCAAGGGCTGACCAAGGAGTTCCGCGGCTTCGTCGCCGTGAAGGACGTCAACCTGAAGATCCGCCGCGGCACCATCCACGGGCTGATCGGGCCGAACGGCGCGGGCAAGACCACCTGCTTCAACCTGCTCACCAAGTTCCTGATCCCCACCCGCGGCTCCATCACCTATGACGGGCGCGACATCACCAGCATGAAGCCGGCGGAGGTGGCGCGGCTGGGCCTCGTGCGCTCCTTTCAGATCAGCGCCGTCTTCCCGCACCTCACGGTGCTGGAGAACGTGAAGATGGCGCTCCAGCGCGAGCGCGGCGGCTCCTTCGATTTCTGGCGGAGCGCCTCCGTGCTGGACAGGTACGACGCCCGCGCGCGGGAGCTGCTGGCCGACGTGGCGCTGACCGAATACGCCGAGGCCCAGGCCGGCCAGCTCCCCTACGGCCGCAAGCGCGCGCTGGAGATCGCCACGACCCTGGCGATGGAGCCCACCATGATGCTGCTGGACGAGCCCACGGCCGGCATGACGCATGAGGACGTGGACCGCATCGTCACCCTGGTGAAGCGCGTGGCCAGGGGCCGCACCGTGCTGCTGGTGGAGCACAACCTCAAGGTCGTGGAGGGGCTGTGCGACGAGATCACCGTGCTGGCGCGCGGCGAGGTGCTGGCCCAGGGCGACTACGCTGCCGTCTCCCGCAACCCGGATGTCCAGAGCGCCTATCTGGGCACCGACCCCAACTTCCAGGGAGACGCCGCGCATGGCTGAGCCGCTGCTGAAGGTCCGCGACCTCGAAGCCTGGTA
Source organism: Rubritepida sp. (assembly GCA_041639675.1). Classification (GTDB taxonomy): domain Bacteria; phylum Pseudomonadota; class Alphaproteobacteria; order Acetobacterales; family Acetobacteraceae; genus Roseococcus. Next base: position 3,285 of record JBEQBS010000020.1, read on the forward strand.
TGGCGAGAGCCACGTGCTGCACGGCGTCAGCCTGGAGATCCGCGAGGGCGAGGTGGTGACGCTGCTGGGCCGCAACGGCGCCGGCAAGACCTCCACGCTGCGCGCCATCATGGGGCTGGTGGGCCGGCGTTCCGGCTCCATCACCTATGAGGGGCGCGAGATGGTGGGGCTGCGCTCCGACCTCATCGCCCGCTCGGGCATCGCCTACTGCCCGGAGGAGCGCGGCATCTTCGCCTCGCTCGACGTGACCGAGAACCTCATGCTGCCGCCGGCGGTGCGGCCCGGCGGGCTGAGCGTGGACGAGATCCACACGCTGTTCCCCAACCTGAAGGAGCGCGCGCGCAGCCCCGGCACCAAGCTCTCGGGCGGCGAGCAGCAGATGCTGGCGATCGGCCGCATCCTGCGCACCGGCGCCCGCCTGCTGCTGCTGGACGAGCCCTCGGAGGGGCTGGCGCCGGTGATCGTGCAGCAGATCGGCAAGACGATCCGCGAGCTGAAGCAGCGCGGCTTCACCGTGCTGCTGGTGGAGCAGAACTTCCGCTTCGCCCAGACCGTGGCCGACCGCCACTACGTGATGGAGCATGGCCGCGTGGTCGAGACCGTGACCAACGCCGAGCTCTCCACCTCCCTCGACCGCCTGCACGAATACCTGGGCGTCTAGCAACCAAAGGACCTGCCGGAGACATGACCATGGACCGCCGCACCTTCCTCGCCGCCGCCGCGGCATCGCCGCTCGCGGCCTCGCTGCCCATGACGGGCGCGCGCGCGCAGGCCGCCAACACCATCCGCATCGGCGTGCTGACCGACATGTCCGGGCCCTTCCGCGACATCTCGGGCCCCACCTCCGCGGTCGCCACCCGCACCGCGGTACAGGATTTCGGCGCGCGCGGCTTCAACGTCGAAGTGGTGGTGGCCGACCACCAGAACCGCCCCGATGTCGGCGTCTCCGTGGCGCGGCAATGGCTGGACCGCGACGGCGTGGACGTGATCGTGGACGTGCCGAACTCCGCCGTGGGCCTGGCCGTCAACGGCGTGGTGCGCGAGCGCAACAAGGCCTACCTCAACAGCACCGCGGCCACCGCGGACCTGACGGGTGCGCAGTGCAGCCCCAACACCATCCACTGGACCTACGACACCTGGATGCTGTCGCGCTCCACCGGCGCGGCCATGGTGCGCGCCGGCGGGCAGTCCTGGTTCTTCATCACCGCCGACTACGCTTTCGGCCACAACCTCCAGGCCCAGACCGAGACCTTCGTGCGCGGCGCCGGCGGGCGCGTGATGGGCGGCGTGCGCCACCCCTTCCCCGGCACGACCGACTTCTCCTCCTTCCTCATCCAGGCGCAGGCCAGCCGCGCGCAGGTGGTGGGGCTGGCCAATGCGGGCGCGGACACCATCAACTCCATCAAGCAGGCGGGCGAGTTCGGGCTGATGCGCCGCGGCCAGAAGCTGGCCGGGCTGCTGGTCTTCATCAACGACGTGCACGGCCTGGGCCTGCAGACCGCGCAGGGCCTGGTCTGCACCGAAACCTTCTACCACGACCTCAACGACCGCACCCGCGCGGTGACGCGGCGCATCGTCGCCAATGGCGCGCAGAACAACTGGCCGGCGATGAGCCATGCCGGCTGCTACTCCGCCACGCTGCACTACCTGAAGGCGGTGGCGGAGATGGGCGTGGCCGCCGCCAAGGCCGACGGCAAGGCGGTGATTGACCGCATGAAGGCGATGCCGACCGACGACGACGCCTTCGGACAGGGCACCATCCGCGCCGATGGCCGCAAGCTGCACCCGGCCTACCTGTTCGAGGTGAAGGCCCCGAACGAGAGCCGCGGCGCCTGGGACTACTACAAGCTGCTGCAGACCACCCCGGCCGAGGAGGCCTTCCGGCCGCTGGCCGAGGGCGGCTGCACCCTGGTGCGTTCGTAGGCCGATGCGGGAGGGGGCGGACATGGCCGGCAAAGAGCCGTGCCGCCCCATGACCGGGGGATCAACGAGGAAGGAAACGCCATGAACCGACGCCACCTGCTGGCCACCGCCGCCGCCAGCACCACCCTGCCCTTCGCCGCGCCGCGCGCGCAGGGGGCCGCCACCCTGCGCATCGGCGTGCTCACCGACATGTCCGGCCCCTACCGCGACCCCACCGGGCCGGGCAGCGTCGCCGCCACGCAGCAGGCGGTGGCGGAGTTCGCCCAGCGTCTGGGCGTGCAGGCCGAGGTGCTCCAGGCCGACCACCAGAACCGTCCCGATGTGGGCGCCAACATCGCCCGCCAATGGTACGACCAGGGCGTGGACGTGGTGCTGGACGTGCCCACCTCCTCCGTCGCGCTGGCAATCAGCCAGATCGCGCGGGAGAAGAACAAGCTCTTCCTCAACAGCGGCGCGGCGACCAGCGACCTGACGGGGCCCGCCTGCTCGCCCAACACCATCCACTGGACCTACGACACCTACATGCTCGCCAAGGGCACGGGGGCGGCGACGGTGCGCACGGGGGGCGACACCTGGTTCTTCATCACCGCCGACTACGCCTTCGGCCATGCCCTGCAGCGCGACACCGCGACCTTCGTGGAGCGCGGCGGCGGCCGGGTGCTGGGCGCCGCGCGCTACCCCTTCCCGGCCACGACGGATTTCTCCTCCTTCCTCGTGCAGGCCCAGGCGTCACGCGCCAAGGTGCTGGGCCTGGCCAATGCAGGCACGGACACCACCAACTGCATCAAGCAGGCCAAGGAATTCGGCCTGACGCGCAACATGCGCATCGCCGGCCTGCTGATGTCCTTCGCCGAGGTGCATTCCCTGGGGCTGGAGACGGCGGAAGGGCTGCTGCTGACGGAGGCCTTCTACTGGAACCTGAACGACCGCACCCGCGCCTTCGCCGCGCGCGTGCAGCCGCGCCTGCCCAACCGCGCCATGCCCACGCAGATCCAGGCCGGCTGCTATTCCGCCACCATCCACTACCTCAAGGCCGCCGCCGCCATGGGCGTGGCCGCCGCCAAGGCCGATGCGCGGGCGGTGGTGGAGCGCATGAAGGCGACCGAGACCGACGACGACGCCTTCGGCCCCGGCCGCATCCGGCAGGACGGGCGCAAGATCCATCCCACCTTCCTCTTCCAGGTGAAGGCGCCGCGCGAATCGCGTGGCGCGTGGGACTACTACAATCTCGTGGCGACGAACCCGGCCGAGGAGGCATTCCGCCCCATGGCCGAGGGGAATTGCCCGCTGGTCAGGGGGTAACGACGACGCATGGATGACATCTTCGGCATCCCGGCGCCGCTGCTGTTCGGGCAGCTGCTGCTGGGGCTCATCAACGGGGCGTTCTACGCGCTCCTCTCACTCGGCCTCGCCGTCATCTTCGGGATGCTGAACGTCATCAACTTCACGCATGGCGCCCAGTTCATGCTGGGCGCCTTCGTGGCCTGGCTGCTGCTCAACTTCCTGGGCCTGGGCTACTGGTGGGCGCTGCTGCTGGCGCCCATCATCGTCGGCGCCTTCGGCGTGGTGCTGGAACGCACCATGATCTCGCGCCTCTACAAGCTGGACCACCTCTACGGGCTGCTGCTCACCTTCGGCGTGGGCCTCATCATCGAGGGGCTGGTGCGCAACGAATTCGGCTCCTCGGGCCTGCCCTACCGCATCCCGGCCGAGCTGTCGGGCGCCTGGGACCTGGGCTTCATGTTCATGCCCATCTACCGCGGCTGGGTGGTGGTGGTGGCGCTGGTGGCCTGCATCGCCACCTGGCTGGTGATCGAGAAGACCAAGATCGGCTCCTACCTGCGCGCGGCGACCGAGAACCCGGCGCTGGTGCAGGCCTTCGGCATCAACGTGCCGCGGATGATGACGCTGACCTACGGCGCCGGCGTGGCCCTGGCCGCCTTCGCCGGGGTGCTGGCCGCGCCCATCTACTCGGTGAACCCGCAGATGGGCTCCAACCTCATCATCATCGTCTTTGCCGTGGTGGTGATCGGCGGCATGGGCTCCATCCTCGGCTCGGTCGTCACCGGCTTCGGGCTGGGCATCATCGAGGGGCTGACCAAGGTCTTCTGGCCCGAGGCATCGGCCACCGTGATCTTCGTCGTCATGGCCATCGTGCTGCTCACGCGGCCGGCCGGCCTGTTCGGGAGGGCCTGAGCCATGGCTGCTCCCGGCGGATTCGAGGGCACCGACTTCAAGCAGGAGGCGCCCGCCTTCCTCGGCTTCACCCGCACCCAGCTCATCGCCTTCGGGGTGATGTGCGCGGTGCTGCTGGTGGCGCCCTTCTTCCTGTATCCCGTCTTCCTGATGAAGGTGCTGTGCTTCGCGCTCTTCGCCTGCGCCTTCAACCTGCTGATCGGCTATGTCGGCCTGCTTTCCTTCGGGCATGCGGCGTATTTCGGCATGGGCGGCTACCTCGCCGGCCACGCCGCCAAGGTCTGGGGCCTGCCGCCCGAGCTTTCCATCCTCGTCGGCGGGCTGACCGGCGCCGTGCTGGGGCTGGTGATCGGCTGGATCGCCATCCGCCGCCAGGGCATCTACTTCGCGATGATCACCCTGGCCTTCGCGCAGATGGTGTACTTCTTCTGCGTGCAGGCCCCCTTCACCGGCGGCGAGGACGGCATCCAGTCCATCCCGCGCGGCAGCCTGTTCGGCGTCATCCCGCTCAACAGCGACTTCACCATGTACTGGTTCACCGCGGCCATCTTCCTGATCGGCTTCCTGTTCATCCACCGCGTCATCCACTCGCCCTTCGGCATGGTGCTGAAGAGCGTGCGCGAGAACGAGCCGCGCGCCACCTCGCTGGGCTACCGCACCGACGACTACAAGCTGGTGGCCTTCGTGCTCTCCGCCGCGCTTTCGGGCGTCGCGGGCGGGCTGAAATCCATCGTCTTCGGCATCGCCACCCTGACCGACGTGTTCTGGACCATGTCGGGCGAGGTGGTGCTGATGTCGCTGGTCGGCGGCCTGGGCACCATCTTCGGGCCGGTGGTCGGCGCGGCCGTCATCATCACCATGCAGAACTACCTGGCCGAGTTCGGCGCCTGGGTGACGGTGATCCAGGGCGTGATCTTCGTCCTCTGCGTGCTCGCCTTCCGCCGCGGCATCGTGGGCGAGATCGGCAACTGGCTGCGCGTCAGGCTCTGACGCGCAGCACCGCGCCTGCGGGCCTCAGCGCCCGCAGGCGACCTGCACGAAGTTCAGCATGCGCTCGCGCTCCAGCGAGGGGCGCGGGCCATTGCCGCGGGGTTCGCTGCCGATCACGACGGTGGCGTTCTGCCCGGCGCCGAGCGTGACCGGCTCCACCACCTGCGCAATGGCAGGCGGCGGCGGCACGAAGGTGATCCGCACCACGCGCCGCGTGCCCGCCATGTGCGACGTCTCGGAGATGCCGGCCGTGTACTGGAAGCCCGAGGGGCCGCCACGCGTGCTGCCCGTGACCTCGACGGTGCCGTCGCAATAGCTGCGGGTCTGCTGGGCCTGGGCCGCGCCGGCGAGGCCCAGCCCCCCAAGCACGAGGGCGACGACGCGGAACATGGGAACCTCCCGTGGGTGATGCGGGAGGCAGCGTCGCCGGGCGGGCCGCCGCCGTCCATCGGGGTCATCCCGATGGCGGCGACAGGCGCGGTCAATCGTCGCGGTGCACCTTCTCCATGCGCTCGTGGCGCTCCTGCGCCTCGATGTTCATGGTGGCGATGGGCCGCGCCTCCAGCCGGCGCAGGCCGATGGGCTCGCCCGTCTCCTCGCAGAAGCCGTAATGGCCATGCGCGATGCGTTCCAGCGCCTGGTCAATCTTGCTGATGAGCTTGCGCGCGCGGTCGCGCGTGCGCAGCTCCAGCGCGCGGTCGGTCTCGACGCTGGCGCGGTCGGTCAGGTCGGCCTCGCTGATGCCGCCCGCGGACAGGGAGTTGAGGGTCACGCCGGCCTCGCGCAGCAGCTCGTGGCGCCAGCGCAGCAGCTTCTGCCGGAAGTATTCCAGCTGGAGCGCGTTCATGAACTCTTCGTCGTCGGAGGGGCGGTAATCGGGCGGAAGGGTGACGACCATCTTGACCTTTGCCTCGCCCCGGCGTTCGGCCCGGCCCGGCGCCGGACACCCCCCCTCGGGCGGCCGGACCATACGCATGCCCTCTGCGCAAGCCAAGTGCCGATCTGCAACAACTGCATGACTTTATGACGAATTTCACTTCCCTGGCATGCTGCGCCGCGCCAGCTCCACGCGGGCGCGCAGGGACAGCCCTTCCACCACCTCGCGCAGCCCGGGATCGGCGCCGGCCTCGCCCTCCGCCAGCAGGGCCAGGCGCGAGAGCCGCGCGGCAGGGATGCCGCCCCGCAGCAGGTCCCGGCGCAGGGCCTCCATCTCCTCCAGCAGGGCCTGGCCGCGGCGCTGCGCGGCATCGTCGCGCTCGCGCGGGGTCAGCGCCTCCTGCATCCCGAACAGGGCGCCCACGCCGCCGGCTGCCGCGACGCTCCCGGCGGAAGCGGCGCCCGGCAGGCTGAAGGCGCCACCGCGCCGTTGCGCCCTGCCCGCCCCGCCCGGTGCGCCGGGGCCGCCCACCGGGCCGATCATGCGCATCCCCGGCACGGCGCGCCGCCCCCCGGCGATTCCTGCCGGGCTCGCGGAGGGCGTCGGCTGGCACGGGGCTTGCGATGCTGGGCGTGGCGCATGGCCCCTCCATGCCGCCCCGCGGGTGAAGCGATGATGAAGGCGTGCCTCCTTTCCGTGCTGCTGCTGCTGCTGGCCCTGCCGCCGGCCGCCGCCCAGCCCGTGCGCATCAAGGACATCGCCGACATCGAGGGCGTGCGCGACAACCAGCTGGTCGGCTACGGCTTGGTCGTCGGCCTGCCCGGCACCGGGGACCGGCTGCGCACCGCCATCTTCACCCGCCAATCCCTGGTGGGCATGCTGGAGCGCCTGGGGGTGAACACGCGCGACAACGAAGCCCGCCTCGACACCCGCAACATCGCCGCCGTGATGGTCACGGCCAACCTGCCGGCCTTCGCGCAGCCGGGCTCGCGCATTGACGTGGCGATCTCCTCGCTGGGCGACGCCTCCAACCTGACGGGCGGCACGCTGCTGGTGACGCCGCTGCTGGGCGCGGATGGCCAGGTCTATGCCGTCTCCCAGGGCGCGGTGGCCACCGGGGCCATCGCGGCGCGGGGCGCGGGCGCCAGCGTGCAGCGCGGCGTTCCAACCTCGGCGCGCATCAGCGCGGGCGCGATCGTCGAGCGCGCCGTGCCCTTCACCCTGGCGGGCCGCGACACCGTGCGCCTGAGCCTGCGCAACCCCGACCTGACGACGGCGCGCCGCATGGCCCAGGCCATCAACCGCGCCGCCGGGGCCGGGGCCGCGCGCGCCACCGACCCCCGCACCGTGCTGCTGAGCCTGAACGGCCGCGACCCCGTGGGCTTCCTGACCGACATCGAGCAGCTGCGCGTGGAGCCCGACCAGGTGGCCCGCGTGGTGGTCGAGGAAGCCTCGGGCACCATCGTCATGGGCGCCAATGTCCGCGTCTCCACCGTGGCCATCGCGCAGGGCAACCTCACCATCCGCATCACCGAATCGCCGCAGGTGAGCCAGCCGGGCGCGCTGTCCAACGGGCAGACGGTGGTGACGCCGCGCACCAACATCGAGGTGGACGACCAGAACGAGCGCCGGGTGGGCGTGCTGTCCGGCGGCGTCACGCTGGCCGAGCTGGTGCGCGGCCTGAACAGCCTGGGCGTGGGCCCGCGCGACCTCATCACCATCCTGCAGACCATCCGCGCCGCGGGCGCGCTGCAGGCCGAGCTGGAGGTCCGCTGATGGACAGGAACCGCCACGGCCCGCAGCGCCCATGCCGGCACCGCTCCGCGGCGGGGCAGGCCGAGCTGGAGGTCCGCTGATGGCCATGCCGCGCCAGGGCAGGGCGTGCCCCGCATGATCGCCGCCTCCCTCATCCCCACCCCGCCCACGGGCGGCGCGCAGACCCCCGCGCGCCTGCGCCAGGCCGCCCAGGCCTTCGAGGCGCAGGTCCTCGCCCAGCTCCTCCAGCCCGCCTTCGCCACGGTGGATGCGTCGAAGTCCCCCTTCGGCGGCGGCGCGGCGGAGGGGCAGTGGAAGCCCATGCTGGTGGAGGCCTTCGCCGCCGCCGCCGCCCGTTCCGGCCGCGGCCTGGGCCTGCAGGACCAGGTCCTGCGGCACATGCTGCGCCTTCAGGAAGCCTCAACCCCCACACAGGAGAATCGCCCATGATGGACGCCGTGATCGCCGCCGGTGAACGCCTCGCCGAGGCGCTGCGCCAGGAGAACGAGGCCCTGGCCGCGCAGGACCTGCTGCGCGCCGCCACCATGGCCCAGCACAAGATGCAGGCCTCGGACGCCTTCGCCGCCGCCACCGCCGCCGCCACCCGCGCCCGCGCGCGGGCGGATGGGGACACGCGCAGCCAGGCCGAGAAGCTGGCGGCCTCGCTGGAGGCCCTGGGCCGGGAGAACCGCAAGCTGCTGGAGGACGCGATCGCGCTACAATCCCGCGTCATCGAGGCCATCGCCGGCGCGGCGCGGCCGCTGAACGCCGCGCCGGGCTATGCGCGCTCCGGCGCCATGCGCGCGCCGCGGCAGGCGGCGGCCCTTGCGGTGGCCACCCGCGCCTGACAGAACCGCGCCGATGGACGGCGCGGCCGATGATGGGGAATGGCAGGCGCTGCTGGCGGGCGACGCGTCGCGCGCCGGCAGCCTGGCCGCGCTGTTCGCCCCCGTCCTGGCGCCCGGCGGCTGCGTGGTGGGGCGCCTGGCGCAGACGCTGGATGGCCGCATCGCCACCCGCGCCGGCCACAGCCAGTGGATCGGCGGCGAGGGCGACCTGCGCCACACCCACCGGCTGCGCGCGCTGTGCCAGGCGGTGGTGGTCGGCGCCGGCACGGTGCGGGAGGACGACCCGCGCCTGACGACGCGCCTGGTCCCGGGCCCCTCGCCGCTGCGCGTCGTGATAGACACCCCTCGCCGCCTTCCCGCCCATCACCGCGTCTTCAGCGACGGCGCGCCGACGCTGCTGGTCGCCACCACCCCCGGCCCGGCCACCCACGGCCTGGCCGCGGTGCTGGAACTGCCCGCCCCGCTGGATCTCGCCGCGCTGCTGGACGCGCTGCGCGCGCGGGGCTGCGCGCGGGTCTTCGTGGAGGGCGGCGGGCAGACCGTCTCGCGCTTCCTGCTGGCCGGCCTGCTGGACCGGCTGCACGTCACCGTCGCGCCGATGATCCTGGGCAGCGGCCGCCCCGCCTTCGACCTGCCGGAGGTGGCGACGGTGCATGAAGGGCTGCGCTTCCGCTGGACGCCGCACGCCATCCCGCCCGACATGCTGTTCGACGTGGCCCTGCGATGACGGCGCTGTGGCATGTCGCGCCCGGCGTGGCGGAGCTGCGCCCCTGCGCCGAACCGCAGGGCGAGCGCATCGTCACGGCCCGGGCCTCGGGCATCTCGCGCGGGACGGAGCGGCTGGTGCACCATGGCCGCGTGCCGGCATCGCAGCGCGACGCCATGCGCGGCCCGATGCAGGAGGGCGAGTTCCCCTTCCCCGTCAAATACGGCTACGCGGTGGTGGGGCAGGACCAACACGGCGCGCGCGTCTTCTGCCTGCACCCGCACCAGTCGCGCTTCGGCATTCCGTCCGCGCTGTGCACGCCGATTCCCGATGCCGTGCCGGACCACCGCGCCGTGCTGGGCGCCAACATGGAAACGGCGCTGAACATCCTGTGGGACGCCGCACCGCTGCCGGGCGAGCGCGCGCTGGTGATCGGCGCCGGGGTGGTCGGGCTGCTGGCCGCCTTCCTGCTGGCGCGCATCCCCGGCCTGCAGGTGACGGTGACGGACACCGACCCGGCGCGCCGCGCCATCGCGGAATCCTTCGGCGCGCGCTTCACGGCCCCTTCGGACGCGCCCGTGGAGCAGGAGCTCATCATCCACGCCAGCGCCAGCGAATCCGGCCTGCGCCTGGCGCTGGACCGCGCGGCCTTCGAGGCGCGGATCGTCGAGGCAAGCTGGTTCGGCGACAAGGAACCCGCGCTGCCGCTGGGCGCCGCCTTCCACCAGCGCCGGCTGCGGCTGCTCTCCACCCAGGTCGGCGCCGTCTCGCCCGCCATGCGCGGGCGGCGCAGCCATGGGCAGCGCATGGCCCTGGCGCTGTCCCTGCTGGAGGACAGGCGGCTGGATGCGCTGCTAGGCCCCTTCATCCCCTTCCAGGACCTGCCGGCGCGCATCGGCGCCGTGCTCGACCCGCCCGCCGGGGCGCCGCAGCCGCTCTGCCCCGTCGTCACCTACGGAGACCCCGCCTGATGTTCAGCCTCACCGTCGTGGACCACATCATGGTGGCCCACTCCTTCCGCGGCGCCGAGTTCGGCCCGGCGCAGCGGCTGCACGGCGCCACCTTCATCGTCGAGGCGGAGTTCCGCGCGCCGCGGCTGGACCACGCGAACCTGCTGGTGGATATCGGCCTGGCCAAGGACCACCTGCGCGCCATCCTCGCACCCATGGACTACCGCAACCTGGACGAGGAAGCCGCCTTCGCCGGCCAGAACACCACCACCGAGCACCTGGCCTTCCACATCCATGGCCTGCTGGCCGCCGCCTGCCGCGACGGCACGCTGGGCGAAGGCGGCAAGGGCGTGACCGCCATCAAGGTGCTGCTGCGCGAAAGCCATGTCGCCTGGGCGGCCTTTGAAGCGGCGGTCTGATGCGGCTGGCCTTCATCGTCCCGGCGCCGCTTTCCGCGACATCGGGCGGCTACATCTATGACCGCCGGCTGCTGGAGGGGCTGCGCGCCCTGGGCGCCGCGGTGCGGGTGGTGGAGCTGCATGGCCGCTTCCCCGCGCCTGACGACGCGGCGCGCGCCAGCATGGCCGCGGCGCTGGACGGCGTGGCACCCGACGAGGTGCCGGTGCTGGACAGCCTGGGCCTCCCGGCCGCCGACCCCGCGCACCCGGCGCTTCCGCGCGCCATCGGCCTGATCCACCACCCCACCAGCCTGGAACCCGGCATGGACCAGGCGGCGCAGGCGGCGCTGGAACGCCCGCTCTTCGCCCGCCTCGCCCGCCTCGTCGCCACCTCGCCGATGACGGCGCGTGGCCTGCCGGAACTGGGCGCGGACCCGGCGCGGCTGGGCGTGGTGGAGCCGGGCACCGACCCCGCGCCGCGCGCCGCCGGCAGCGCCGGGCCGGGCTGCCGCATCCTGTCCGTGGGCAGCCTGATCCCGCGCAAGGGGCATGACGTGCTGCTGCGCGCCCTGTCCCGCCTGACCGACCTGGACTGGATGCTGCGCATCGCCGGGCCGGAGGCCGACCCGGTGCATGCCGCCGCCCTGCGCGCGCTGGCGGAGGAACTCGGCCTGACGCGCCGCGTCGCCTTCCTGGGCGCGGTGACGGGCGATGCACTGGAGGCCGAGTACGCCGCCGCCGACCTCTTCGCCCTGGCCACCCATTACGAGGGCTTCGGCATGGCCGCCGCCGAGGCGCAGGCGCGCGGCCTGCCGCTGGCCATCTGCACCGGCGGCGCCATCGCCGAGGTGGTGGGGCCGGGCGCCGCCATCCTCGCCGCGCCGGGCAACCATGACAGCCTGTCGCGCGGGATGCGCCGCGCCATCATGGACCCCGGCCTGCGGGCGCAGATGGCCGAGGCATCCTGGCAGGCCGGCCGGCGCCTGCCGCGCTGGGAGGACCGCGCCGCCCTGTTCCTGCATGAGGTGAAGGCCGCCCATGGCTGAGACGTTCGACGGCGACTGGCTGGCCCTGCGCGAGCCGCACGACGCCATGGCGCGCAGCGAGGCGCTGGCCCGCCTGCTGGCGCAGCACCTGACCGCCGCGCGCCCGCAGCTGCTGGACCTGGGTGCGGGCACCGGCAGCCTGACGCGCTGGCTGGGGCACCAGATCCGCAAGCCGCAGGGCTGGGTGCTGGCCGATGCCGACCCCGACCTCATGGCCCGCGCCTTCGACGCGATGCAGGAGGCCGCCTGGGCCGTCGGCTGGGCCGCCACCTGGCCGGGGAAGAAGGCGCTGCTGGTGCATGCGCCGTCGGGCGCCTGGCGCATCGAGGGCGTGCTGGTGAACCTGGCGCTGGCCCCGCATGGCCTGCCGCTGGACAAGGTGCAGGCCGTCACCTGCTCCGCGCTGTGCGACCTCGTGAGCGAGGAGTGGCTGCACCGGCTGGCGGCGGCGCTGGCGGCGCATCGCCTGCCCTTCTACGCCGCGCTCAACGTGACGGGCCGCGAGCGCTTCACCCCGCCCCACCCGGCGGATGCGCTGGTGGCGCGCGGCTTCGCCCGCGACCAGCGGCGGGACAAGGGCTTCGGCGGCCTGGCGCTGGGGGCGCAGGCGCCGGCCGCCATCGCGCGCGCCTTCGCCGCCCATGGGTATGCGGTGCACCGCGCGCCCTCCCCCTGGGTGATCCACCGCCGCGACGGCGCGATGGCGGGCGAGCTCGCCCATGGCCATGCGCTGGCGGCGCTGGAGCATGAACGGCGGGAGCGGCGCAAGGTGCTGGACTGGGCCATGGCGCGGGAGGCCCAGGCCAGGGACAATCGCCTCGCCGCGCATGTCGGCCATGAGGACGTGCTGTGCCTGCCCCCGTGACGGACCGCGAGGCGCGGCTGGCGGCGGCGCTGCGGGAGAACCTGAAGCGCCGGAAGGCCCAGGCGCGGGCGCGCGCCGATGGTGATGCGCGGACGCGCGCCGAAGATGATGCGCGGGCACGCCCGGACCAACCCTCCGATGGACGGAACCCGCCCGGAGGGTCTAATCCCCCGCCCGAGACGGACGACGCCGCGCGCGAGGACCCCTGAATGCCCATCATGCCCGACCACTGGATCCGCCGCATGGCGACGGAGCACGGCATGATCGCGCCCTTCGTCGAGGCGCAGAAGCGCGAGGGCGTGATCTCCTTCGGCCTGTCCTCCTTCGGCTACGACGCCCGCGCCTCGGACGAGTTCAAGGTCTTCACCAACGTTGACAACGCGGTGGTGGACCCCAAGCAGTTCAGCGAAACGGGCTTCGTCACCCGCAAGGGTCCCGTCTGCATCATCCCGCCCAATTCCTTCGTGCTGACCCACACGGTGGAGGTGTTCCGCATCCCGCGCGACGTGCTGGTGATCTGCCTGGGCAAGAGCACCTATGCCCGCTGCGGCCTGATCGTGAACGTCACCCCGCTGGAACCGGAATGGGAGGGGCAGGTGACGATCGAGATCAGCAACACCACGCCCCTGCCCGCCAAGGTCTATGCGAATGAGGGCATCTGCCAGTTCCTGTTCCTCCAGGGCGCATCCGCGCCCGAGGTGAGCTATGCCGACCGCGCGGGCAAGTACATGGGCCAGCGCGGCGTGGCCCTGCCGAGGCTGTAATGGACCGCATCCGCATCCGCGGCGGCCGCCCGCTGCATGGCGCCGTCCCCGTCTCCGGCGCCAAGAACGCCGCCCTGCCGCTGATGGCCGCCGCCCTGCTGGCCGATGGCCCGCTGGTGCTGACCAACGCGCCGGACCTGGCCGACATCGCCACCATGGCCCAGCTGCTGCGCCACCACGGCCTTTCCGTCGAGCATGACAAGGCCGCGCGCACGCTCACCATGTCCGGCGCCGCGACGGAGCTGGAGGCGCCCTACGACATCGTGCGCAAGATGCGCGCCTCGGTGCTGGTCCTCGGCCCGCTGCTGGCGCGCTTCGGGCGCGCCCGCGTCTCGCTGCCCGGCGGCTGCGCCATCGGCACCCGCCCGGTGGACCTGCACATCAAGGCGCTGGAGCAATTGGGCGCGGAGATCGAGATCACCGCCGGCTACATCGAGGCGCGCGGCCGGCTGCGCGGCGCGCGCATCATCTTCCCGCAGGTGAGCGTCGGCGCCACCGAGAACCTGCTGATGGCCGCCTGCCTGGCCGAGGGCGAGACCGAGCTGGTCAACGCCGCGCGCGAGCCCGAGATCGGCGACCTGGCCATGTGCCTGATGCGCATGGGCGCGCGCATCGAGGGCATCGGCACCGACCGCCTCCGCATCGAGGGCGGCGCGCCGCTGCTGCCCGCCACCCACCCCATCGTGCCCGACCGCATCGAGGCCGGCACCTTCGCCTGCGCCGCCGCCATCACCGGCGGCTCGCTGCACCTGGACGGCGCGCGGCTGGACCACCTGGGCAGCGTGGCCCGCGTGCTGCGGGATGCGGGGGTGGACGTGGCGGAGACGCAGACCGGCCTGATGGTCACGCGCTCCGGCGGCCTGCGCGGCGCCGACGTGATGACCGAGCCCTTCCCCGGCTTCGCCACCGACATGCAGGCGCAGTACATGGCGCTGATGTGCGTGGCCGAGGGTGCCTCCATGATAACGGAAACCATCTTCGAGAACCGCTTCATGCACGTGCCGGAGCTGGCGCGGATGGGCGCGCGCATCAACTTCCACGGCTCCTCCGCCATCGTGCGCGGGGTGCCGAAGCTGTCCGGCGCGCCGGTGATGGCGACCGACCTGCGCGCCTCCGTCTCCCTCATCCTCGCCGGGCTGGCGGCGGAGGGCGAGACGATCGTCAACCGCGTCTATCACCTCGACCGCGGCTATGAGCGCGTGGAGGCCAAGCTGGCCGCGGTGGGCGCGGACATCGAGCGCCTGCCGGGATGACGGCGTTGGTCCTGGCCCTGCCCAAGGGCCGCATCCTGAAGGAGCTCGGCCCCGTGCTGGCCGGCGCCGGCATCGTCCCGGCCGCCGACTTCGCCGACGAGGACAGCCGCCGATTGAGGTTCGAGACGAACCACCCGGGCCTGGACGTGGTGCGGGTGCGCCCCTTCGACGTCGCGGCCTTCGTCGCGCATGGCGGCGCGCAGATCGGCGTCTGCGGCGGCGACGTGCTGATGGAATACGAGACGGACCAGATCTACGCCCCGCTGGACCTGCGCATCGGCGCCTGCCGCGTCAGCGTGGCCGAAAGCGCGGAAACGGCGGGCACGGACGACCCGGCGCGCTGGTCGCGCATCGCGGTGGCCACCAAGTATCCCAACATCGCCCGCCGCCACTTCGCCGCCCGCGGCGTGCAGGCGGAGGTGGTGCACCTGAACGGCGCGATGGAGCTCGCCCCCTCGCTCGGCCTCTCGCGCGTCATCGTGGACCTGGTGCAGACCGGCTCCACCCTGCGCGCCAACGGGCTGGTGGAGACGGAGGTGATCGCCCCCGTCACCTCGCGCCTCATCGTCAACCGCACCGCGCTGAAGACCCGGCCCGAGGAGATCGGGGCCTGGATCGCGCGCTTCCGCGAGGCCCTCGCATGCAGCGCCTGAGCACCGCCGACGCCGGTTTCGAGGCGCGCTTCGCCGCCATCATCGAGGATGGCCGCGACACCACCACGCGCGTGGACGCCGCGGTGGCCGCCATTATCGCCGATGTGCGCGCCCGCGGCGACGCCGCCCTGCTGGAGCTGACCGCTCGCTTCGACCGCTGGCAGCCCGGCGCCCTGCGCGTCACCGACGCGGAGGTGGACGCCGCCTGCGCCACGGTGGAGCCCGCGCTGCTGGATGCGCTGGACCTCGCCGCCACGCGCATCGAATCCTTCCACCGCGCGCAGATGCCGGCCGACCTGGAACTGCCCGGCACGGATGGCGTGGCGCTGGGCCTGCGCTGGGGCGCGCTGGACGCGGTGGGCATCTACGTGCCCGGCGGCAAGGCGGCCTATCCCTCCTCCGTGCTGATGAACGCCATCCCCGCGCGCGTTGCCGGCGTCGGGCGCATCGCCATGGTGGTGCCGACGCCGGATGGGGTGCTGAACCCGCTGGTGCTGGCCGCCGCGCGGCGCGCGGGCGTTGCGGAGATCTGGCGCATCGGCGGCGCGCAGGCCGTGGCCGCCCTGGCCTGGGGCACCGAATCCATCGCCCCGGTGGACCGCATCGTGGGCCCCGGCAACGCCTATGTGGCGGAGGCCAAGCGCCAGGTCTTCGGGCGCGTGGGCATTGACAGCATCGCCGGCCCCTCGGAGGTCGTCATCATCGCCGATGCCGCCAACGACCCCGCCCAGGTGGCGATGGACCTGCTGGCTCAGGCCGAGCATGACGAGGCCGCGCAATCCATCCTGCTGACCGACGACGCCGCGCTGGCCGATGCCGTCGCCGCCGCCGTCGAGGCCGCGCTGCGGACGCTGCCGCGCGCCGCCATCGCCGGCGAATCATGGCGCCGCCACGGGGCGATCATCGTCACGCGCGGCATCGCGGAGGCCGCTTCGCTCGCCAACCGCCTGGCGCCCGAGCACCTGGAGATCATGACCGCCGATCCCCGCGCCGTCCTCGCCCGCATCCGGCACGCCGGCGCCGCCTTCCTGGGCCGCTGGACGCCCGAGGCGCTGGGCGACTACGTGGCCGGGCCAAACCACGTGCTGCCCACCGGGCGCTCCTCGCGCTTCTCCTCCGGCCTCTCGGTCTTCGACTTCCTCAAGCGCACTACCTGGATCGAGGCGGGCGAGGCCGGCATCCGCGCCATCGGCCCGGCGGCGGTGGCGCTGGCGGAGGCGGAGGGGCTGGATGCCCATGCGCGCAGCGTGCGGATGCGCCTGTCGCCTTGACTTGCCGGCATCGGGGGCGCATCTGACGCCGGCCGGCGCCGGGGGCCTGACCGCGGCGCGAACCCGCACGCCCCCAGGCATTGCACAAGGAATCTGATGTCCAAAGAGGATATGATCGAGTTCAGCGGCCAGGTCGTCGAACTCCTGCCCAACGCCATGTTCCGCGTGAAGCTGGACAACGACCACATGGTGCTCGCCCACACCTCCGGGAAGATGCGCAAGAACCGCATCCGCGTGCTGGCCGGCGACCGCGTGAACGTCGAGATGACGCCCTACGACCTCACCAAGGGCCGCATCACCTTCCGGTTCAAGTGAGGCGTAGCCTCACTTGAACCGGAAGGTGATGTTTTTTGTGCCCTCACCGCCGCCGCCCATGGCGGCGGCTACGCCGGGCGGCCGCATCCGCGGCCTTGGCTTCGGCACCCTGAAGGGTGCCGGCGCGCGCGGTG
>JBEQBS010000021.1:0-19084 GCA_041639675.1 Rubritepida sp.
CCCCCCCGCGCACCCGTGGCGCGGCGCAGCCAGGCGGCCGGATGGCCGCGCCCGGCGCCTGAGGGAGCAGGAAGGAACCGCGGACGGCACGGCGCACCCCTTCCGCGGGTCAGGCCGTGGCGCCCTTCGCCTCACAGCACGACGATCCCGTTGTGCTTGGCCTTGCCCTCGGGCTCGACATGGATGGTGATGACCGCCTCGCCCAGCTCCGCCTTCAGCGCGGCCTCCACGCGGTCGGTGATGTCATGCGCCTCGGCCACGCTCATCGCGCCCGGCACCACCAGGTGGAACTCGATGAAGGTGGAGCGCCCGGCCTGGCGGGAGCGGATGTCGTGCGCCTCGATCGCGCCCTCGGCCGCGCGGGAGATCACGCCGCGGATATGCGCGAGCTGCGCGGGGGAGACCGCCTCGTCCATCAGCCCGCCCACCGATTCGCGCATCAGCCGCGCGCCGCTGCCCAGGATGTTCAGCGCCGTCAGCCCGGCCATCAGCGGGTCCAGCCACCAGATCCCCGTGGCCGCCGCCAGCCCGATTCCCGCCAGCACCCCCAGCGAGGTGACGACATCGGCCAGCAGGTGCCGCGCATCCGCCCGCAGCGCCGGCGAGCGCAGGGCGGCCGCGCGCCTGAAGAGGTGCCGGCACCACACGGCGTTCAGCGCCGTCGCCGCCAGCGCCACCCCCGCCGCCGGCCAGGACAGGGTGGCCACATGGCCCTCGGCCACCGCCGCCCACGTCTCGTTCAGGATGACGAAGGCGGCGGCGAGGATCAGCGCGCCTTCCAGCACGGCGGAGAAGTATTCCGCCTTGTGGTGGCCATAGGGGTGGTTGGCGTCCGCCGGCATCGCCGAATACCGCACCGCCGCCAGGGCGGCGAGCGCGGCCGCCACGTTCACCACCGATTCCAGCGCATCGGCGAAGAGCGCGACCGAGCCGGTCAGCCACCAGGCCACGCCCTTCATCGCCAGCACGGCGAGGGCGACGGCGACGCTGCCGGCGGCGGTTGTGGTGGCGCGGGTCACGGACGGGGTCCTGCAAGGGGCCGGGGCGGGATAGCGCGGAAGCCCGCACGGGGCCAGGATGGGGCGCCATGCACGCCGCGCAACCCTTCCGCGTCGCCCAGCTGAGCGACGCCCACCTTTCCCCCCGCATCCCGGGCTTCGAACGCAACTTCGACCTGGTGGCGGCGGCGATCCGCGCCGCGGGGCCCGAGCTGCTGGTGGCGACCGGCGACCTGTCGCTGGATGGCGCGGGCGATGCGGCGGAGCTGGCGCATGCGCGGGCGCGGCACGCCGCCATCGGCTGCCCCTGGCTCGCCATCCCCGGCAACCATGACGTGGGCGACACCACCCTGCTGCCGCAGGCGCAGCCGGTGGGCGCGGCGCGGCTGCGCGCCTGGGAGGGCGAGTTCGGCAGCCTGGGCTTCGTGCGCGACGTGCCGGGCTGGCGGCTGCTGGGGCTGGACACGCAATCCCTGCCCGATGCCTGCGGCGCCGCGCAGTGGGAGGCGCTGCGCGCGGCCGCGGCCGGCGCGCCGCGGGTGGCGCTGTTCCTGCACAAGCCGCTGATGCTGGAGGCCGAGGACGAGGCGGAGCGCGGCCCCTGGGCCCTGCTGCCCGGGGCGCGGGCCCGGCTGCTGGCGCTGCTGCGCCCGGCCTTCGTCGCCTCCGGCCATGTGCACCAGTGGCGGGACCATGCGCCGGGCGGGCTGCGGCAGGTCTGGGCGCCGGCCACCTCCTTCATCCTGGGGGACCGCTTCCAGCGCCTGCACGGGGAGAAGTGCCTGGGCTGGGTGGAGCACATCCTGCACCCCGACGGCCGCGCCGAGCACCATCTGCGCCGCGTGCCCGGCCTGGTGCCCCACGACCTGGGCGAGATGCCCGAGGTCTACGGCCCGCACGCGCCGCTGGCCTGACGGGAGGGCGGGGGCGCACCCGGAAGGTTGGAGTGCCACGCGCCGGGTGAAGCGCCTGCCTTGCCAGCCCCGCCGCCCGTCAGGGACTCCAGTATTAAGCTACCATTCACGTCACGCAACCCGACGTTGCATGACATGCAGGAAGGCTACACCGAGAAATACTTGGCCCGCGGGTGGTGCAGCACGATGGCGCTGGTGCTCTGCTCCGGGTGCAGCTGCCACTCGTCGGAGAGGTCCACGCCGATGCGCTCCGCCCCCAGCAGCCGCAGCAGCGGCGCCTGGTCCTCCAGCCTCGGGCAGGCAGGATAGCCGAAGGAGTAGCGGCCGCCGCGATAGCCCTGGGACAGCATCTGCTCGATGTCGCGCGCGTCCTCGGCGGCGAAACCCAGCTCGGCGCGGATGCGCTTGTGGACGTATTCGGCCAGCGCCTCCGCCATCTCCACACCAAGGCCGTGGAGGTAGAGGTAGTCCTGGTAGCGGTTCTCCTCGAACCACTCCCGCGCCACGTCGCTGACGCGCTGGCCCATCGTCACGACCTGGAGGCCGATCACGTCGCGCTCCGCGTCGTCCACGTCGCGCACGAAGTCGGCGATGCAGTCGCCATCCTCCTTGGGCTGGCGCGGCAGGGTGAAGCGCGCGGCCTCCGTGGTGCCGTCCTCCTCGAACAGGATCAGGTCGTTGCCCTGGCCGGCGCATTTCCAGTAGCCGTAGATGGCCTGGGGCTTGAGGATGCCCTGCTCGATCCCGATGCCCAGCATGCGCTTCAGCACCGGGCGCAGCTCCTGCTTCGCCCAGCCCAGGAAGTCCTCCAGCGAGCGGCCGGCCTTCCGGAAGCCCCACTGGAATTGATAGAGCGAACGCTCGTTGATGAAGGGCACCAGCGCCTTGGGGTCGGCCTCCATCACCCGCGCGCCCCAGAAGGGCGGGATGGGGGTGGGCAGGCCCGCCGTCTCGCGCCGCCGCCGCGCCTGGGCGTAGTTCACGTCCACCGGGGCGAAGCCGCGCGGGTCCGCGGTGCCCAGGGTGCGGCGCTCGTTGCGGGCCTTGCCGCCGCGCTTGGCCTGGATGGCGGCCAGGTAGTCGTCGAAGCCGTTGCCCACCACCTTGTCCATCAGGTGCAGCCCGTCGAAGGCGTCGCGGGCATAGGCGACGCGGCCGGAGGCATAGGCGCGCACGCAATCCTCCTCCACGTAGTTGCGCGTCAGCGCGGCGCCGCCCAGCAGCACGGGGATGTCCACGCCCTGGCGGCTCATCTCCTCCAGGTTCTCGCGCATCACCACGGTGGACTTCACCAGCAGGCCGGACATGCCGATGGCATGCGCCTTGTGCTCGCGCGCGGCGGAGACGATCTCCGTCAGCGGCACCTTGATGCCGAGGTTCACCACCTTGTAGCCGTTGTTGGTGAGGATGATGTCCACCAGGTTCTTGCCGATGTCGTGGACGTCGCCCTTCACCGTGCCCAGCACGATGATGCCCTTCTCCTGCCCCTCGATGCGCTCCATGTGGGGTTCGAGGTAGGCGACGGCGGCCTTCATCGTCTCCGCGCTCTGGAGCACGAAGGGCAGCTGCATCTTGCCGGCGCCGAACAGCTCGCCCACCACCTTCATGCCGTCCAGCAGCACGTCGTTGATGATCTCCAGCGGGGTCAGGCCCTTGGCCAGCGCATCGGACAGCTCGTCGTCCAGCCCCTTGCGGTCGCCATCCACGATGCGGTCCTTCAGGCGCCCCTCCACCGTCTCGGCCTTCACCTTGGCGGCGGCGTCGGCGGCCTTGCGGCCGGCGAACATCTCCAGGACCTTCTGCAGCGGGTCGTAGCCCTCCCGCCTGCGGTCGAAGATCAGGTCCTCCATCACCTCCACCTCCTCGGGCGGGATGGCGTGCAGCGGCTTGATCTTGCTGACGTGGACGATGGCGCCCGTCATGCCGGCCTTCACCGCGTGGTCGAGGAAGACGCTGTTCAGCACGTGCCGCGCGGCGGGGTTCAGCCCGAAGGAGATGTTGGACAGCCCCAGGATGATCTGGATCTCCGGGAAGCGCTCCCGGATCATGCGGATGCCCTCCAGCGTCCACAGGCCTAGCTTGCGGTCGTCCTCGTTGCCGGTGGCGATGGTGAAGGTCAGCGGATCAATCAGCAGGTCGCTCTGCGGCAGGCCGTGCCGGGTGCAGGCGAAGTCCACCAGGCGGGCGGCGATGCGCAGCTTGTCCTCGGCGGTCTTGGCCATGCCGACCTCGTCAATCGTCAGCGCGATGACGCCGGCGCCGAATTTTTTTGCGAGGACCATGCGGTCCCTGGCGGCATCCTCTCCGTCCTCGAAGTTGATGCTGTTGATGATCGGCTTGCCGCCATGCAGCTTCAGCGCCGCCTCGATCACCGGCGTCTCGGTGGAATCAATCACCAGCGGGGCGTTCACGCTGGAGGTGAAGCGCGTCACCACCTCGTTCATCTCCGCCATCTCGTCGCGGCCGACGAAGGCGGTGCAGATGTCCAGGCTGTTGCTGCCCTCGCCCACCTGCTCGCGCCCGATGGCCAGGCAGCCATCCCAGTCATGCGCCGCCTGGCGCTCCCGCCACGCCTTGGAGCCATTGGCGTTGCAGCGCTCGCCGATGGAGAAGTAGCTGTTCTCCTGCCGCAGCGACACCGCGGAGTAGAGCGAGGCGACGGAGGGCACCCAGTGATGGATGCGCTTCGCCGGCACGGGGCGCGCGGCGGTGCCGCCCAGCCTGCGCAGCATCGCGTCCAGCGCCTGGATGTGCGGGGTGGAGGTGCCGCAGCAGCCGCCGATCAGGTTGAAGCCGTCCTCCACCACGAAGCGCTCCATCCAGGTGGCGAGTTCCGCCCCGCCCAGCGGGTAGTGGGTCTTGCCGTCCACCAGCTCCGGCAGGCCGGCATTGGGCTGCACGCTCAGCAGGCCGGGCCAGTTGCGCGAGAGCCAGCGCACATGCTCCGCCATCTCCTGCGGGCCGGTGGCGCAGTTCAGGCCGATCAGCGGCACGTCCAGCGCATGCACCACGGCCGCCGCGGCGGCGATGTCGGGGCCGACCAGCAGCGTGCCGGTCGTCTCCACCGTCACCTGCACGAAGATGGGGATGTCGCTGTTGGCCTCCGCCTTCGCGGCCTTGGCGGCGTTGACGGCGGCCTTGATGTAGAGCGTGTCCTGGTTGGTCTCGGTGAGGATGGCGTCCGCCCCGCCGGCGATCAGCGCCCGGCATTGCACCGTCAGCGCCGCCTCCAGCGCGTCATAGGCGATGTGGCCCAGGCTGGGCAGCTTGGTGCCCGGGCCGATGTCGCCCACCACCCAGCGGTGGCGGCCATCGGCGAACCCCTCCGCCGCCTCGCGCGCGATCTCCACCGCGCGCCTGTTGATCTCGAAGGCGCGCTCCTCCAGCCCGAACTCGCCCAGCGTGACGGGGCTGCCGCCGAAGGTGTTGGTGAGCACCATGTCCGCGCCGGCCGCGTAGTAGGAGGCGTGGATCTCCCGCACGATGTCGGGGCGCGAGAGGCACAGGATGTCCGTGCAGTTCTCCTGCCCCCAGTAGTCGCGCTCGATCTCCAGATCCATCTGCTGCACGCGCGCGCCCATGCCGCCGTCGCACAGCAGCACGCGGTCGCGCAGGGCCTGGAGGAGATGCGGCTTGGACATGGCGTTCAGCGTTCCGTGATGGCGTATGCGGGGGCCTTCTGCGCCACCCAGAGGCGGGCGGCCAGCGGGCCGGGAATGGGGCGGGACTCGGCCAGGGCGCAGCGCGCCTCGCCCAGCCAGCCGGCGATGGCGGCATCGTCGAAGCCGGGCCAGCGATGCGCCAGCCGGTCCAGCAGCTCCGCGCGGCCATGCGGGGCGAGGTCGGCCAGGATCAGCAGGCCGCCGGGCTTGAGGACGCGCGCGGCCTCGGCCAGGGCGGCGGCCGGGTCCTCGGCGTAGTGCAGCACCATCTGCATCGTCACCGCCTCCTGCGAGGCATCGGCGATGGGCAGGCGATACATGTCGGCCAGGCGCACCGCGGCGCGCTCGGCCAGGCCACGTTCGCTCAGCCGCGCGCGGGCCAGGGCCAGCATCTCGCGGGAGGCATCCACGCCCAGGGCGTGGCGGGCGCGCGGCGCGGCCAGCTCCAGCAGGCGGCCGGTGCCGGTGCCGATGTCCAGCAGCGTCTCCACCTGCGCCGGCAGGGCGTCGAGGATGGCGGCCTCCAGCGCCGCGGCGTCCAGGCCCAGGGCCTGGGTCTCGTCCCATTCCATGCCGGCGCGCTGGAACAGGCTGGAGGCGGCGCGGGCGCGCTCGGCGGCGATGCGCGCGGCCAGGCGGCGGTCGGCCTGGAGCAGCGGGTCGTCCTCCGGCAGGCGGGCCAGCAGGGCGCGGGCGAGGCCGGCATCGGGCGGCAGCTGGAAATAGACGTTGGGGCCTTCGGGCGTGCGCAGCAGCAGCCCGGCCTCGGCCAGCAGCTTGAGGTGGCGCGACAGGCGCGGCTGGCTCTGCCCGAGGATCTGGCACATCTCGGTCACGCAGAAGGCGCCGCGGGCGCAGAGGGCGAGCAGGCGCAGCCGGGTCGGCTCGGCAGCGGCGCGGAGTTGGGTGAGCAGCTCGTCCATCTGCGGGGCGCTATCGCATAAACATATCCTTATGTCCAGCGGCGCGCTTGCGGCGCCGCAGGGCTGGGGCCATCCTCCCTTGCATGGGCTGGAACCTCGATGCGCGCATCCCCGTGAGCTTCGCCGATGCGCCCGGCGATGGCCCGCCCGCCGCCTGGGTGAGCGAGGCGCCCTGCCCCGCCCTGCCGCCCGGCGCGGTGGTGGCGGCCAGCTTCGGCGGCGGGGCGGCACATGTGGCGGGCTGCGCCTGCTGCACCGGGCGCAGCGCGGCGGCCCAGGCGCTGGACCGGCTGTTCCAGGCGCGCGTGCGCCAGGGCTGCGCCTGGTTCGACCGCGTGGTGGCGCCACCGGAGGATGCCGACGCCCTGCGTGCGGCGCTGAAGCAGGATGTGATGGCCGCCGTGCGGTTCCGCCTGGCATGAGCGCGGCCTCCGAAGCCCAGGCGCGCCGCGTCGCGCGCTACTACCGCTGGCTGGACGGCCTGTCCTTCTTCCGCGAGCGCCGCGCCGAGGGCGAGGCGGCGCACCCCGTCCATCGCGCCCTGGCCGACCCCGATGGCGGCCCGCCCTCCCCCTTCGTGGTGCACCGGCTGATGCTGGAAGGGGTGGCGCTGCCGCAAGGCTTCCGCGCGCTGGATGCCGGCTGCGGCTATGGCGCCACCATGCTGGACCTCGCGCCGAAGCTGGGCGGCGAATGGCTGGGGCTGACGCTGGCGCCCGAGCAGCAGGCGCGCGGCATGGCGGCGGTGCGCGCGGCCGGGCTGGAGGGGCGGGTGGACATCCAGGTGGCGTCCTACGACGCGCCGCCGCCCGGGCGCTTCCACCTGATCTACGGCATCGAGAGCCTGATCCATTCCGCCGACCCGGCGGCGACGATCGCGAACCTCGCCGCGGCGCTGGAACCCGGCGGCTTCCTGGTGGTGGTGGACGACATGCCGGCCAACGACATGCCGGCCGAGGCGCGGCAACGGCTGGAGGGTTTCCGCCGCTTCTGGCGCTGCCCCGTGGCGCCCACCCGCGCCGGCTGGCGGGCGGCGCTGGAAGGCGCGGGGCTGGAGGTGGTGCAGGAGCGCGACCTGTCGCCGCTGCTGCGCGTGCGCTCCATGGCGCAGGCCGCGCCGCGGCTGCGGGAGATCCAGTGGAAGCAGCGCCTGCTCGGCCCGCTGGCGGTGCGGCTGGAGGCGGAGATCGGCGGCATCTTCCTGGAGACGCTCCAGACCGATGGCTTCGTGGAGTATCGCATCATGGCGGCAAGGAAGCCAGGCTAGGCCCCCAGCAGCACGTCCGGCAGCCACGTCACGATGGCCGGGAAGACGGTGATGAGCGCCACCGTCAGCACCAGCATCATGAAGAAGGGCAGCGCCGCCCAGGCGATCTCCGTCTGCTCCTTGCCCGTCATCGTCTGCATCACGAACAGGTTGAAGCCCAGCGGCGGCGAGATCTCAGCGAGTTCCACCAGCAGCACGATGAAGATGCCGAACCACACCAGGTCGAAGCCCGCATGCTGCACCATCGGCACGACGACGGAGGTGGTGAGCACGATCATGCTCACCCCGTCCAGCGCGGTGCCGAGGATGAGGTACACGACGGTGAGGATGGCGATGATGGCGTAGGGCCCCAGCCCTGCCCCGGCCACCGCCGCCGCCAGCGCCGCCGGGATGCCGGTCAGCGCCATCGCCTTGGTGAGGAAGGCCGCGCCCGCCAGGATGAACAGGATCATGCAGGACAGCCGCGTGGCCCCGGCAAGGCTCTCGACGAAGGAGGACCAGGTGAGCGAGCGCGTGACGGCGGCGAGGATGAGCGAGCCCAGCACGCCGAAGGCCGCGGCCTCGGTGGCCGTCGCCCAGCCCACGAACATGGTGCCGATGACCGCGACGATGAGCAGGACGCAGGGGATGAGCTGGGCGGATTCGCGCAGCTTCTGCATGAAGGTGAGGCGCGGGCCGGCCGGCGGCTGCTTGCGCGGGTTCAGCAGCGCCCAGACGACGATGTAGAGGCTGAACAACGCCATCACCAGCAGCCCCGGGATCATGCCGGCGATGAAGACCCGCACGATCGAGACCTCCGCCGCCACGGCATAGACCACCATGATGATGGAAGGCGGGATCATGATGCCCAGCGTGCCCGCCGTGGCCAGGCTGCCGATCGCCGTGCGCTCGTCATAGCCGCGGCGCTTCAGCTCGGGCAGGGCGATCTTGCTGACGGTGGCGCAGGTGGCGGCGCTGCTGCCGCTGACGCTGCCGAAGATGCCGCAGGCCAGCACGTTCACGTGCAGCAGCCGGCCGGGGATGCGCCGCACCCAGGGCGCCAGGCCGTTGAACAGCTCCTCGCTCAGCTTCGTGCGGAACAGGATCTCGCCCATCCAGACGAACATCGGCAGCGCCGCCAAGGTCCAGGAGCCGCTGCTTTCCCAGAAGGCGGACGCCAGGAACAGCCCGGGCTGCGGATGCACCAGCGAGGTGGCGATCCAGCCGGTGCCGGTGAGCGCCAGGGCGATCCACAGCCCGGTGCCCAGCAGCATGCACAGCAGGAAGAGCAGCAGCAGCGCGGTTTCGAGGAGTCCCATGTCTCACACCTCCGCCGAGAAGTCGCCGCGCGCGGCGCGCTCCTCCGCGGCCGCCACGTAGGAGGGCGTGCGTGCCGCCACGGCCACGCGCCACAGCTCGTCCAGCACCGCCAGCAGCAGCAGCCCCGCGCCCAGCGGCATGGAGAGCTTGGGAATCCAGATCGGGAAGGGCACGGTGCCCTGCGCCACCTCCTCGATCTCCAGCGAGAACATGGCGTCCTGCCAAGTCCACCAGGCGATGGTGGCGACGATCACCGCCGCCAGCGCCAGCACCGCGGCCTCGGCCCAGCGGCGCCAGGCGCCGGGGATGCGCTCGATGCCCAGCCCCACGCGGATCAGCTCGCCGCGGCGGAAGGTGAAGGCCAGCGCGAAGAAGGCCGATGCCACGCAGAGATAGGCCACTAGGTCGTCGGCGCCGGGAAGCTGGATGCCCAGCTCCCGCAGCACCACCTGGGCCATCATCATCAGGAAGATGCCCAGCAGCGCCAGCGCCGCGACCGCGGCGCCCGCCCAATACAGCGCATCGAGCAGGCGCCGGACCATGCGCGTCAGCCCCGCGCCGCGCGGAAGGCGGCGATGACGCGCTGCCCGTCCTCGCCGGCGCGGCCCAGCCATTCGCGCACCATCTCCTCGCTCACCCGGCCCATCGCCTCCATCACGGCCGGATTGGCCTGGCCGACGGTGACGCCGCGGCTCCGCAGCGTGTTCTGCGCGGTGGCGTGCGCCTCCTCCGCCATCTGCCAGCCGCGCGCCTCGGCCGCCGCGGCGGTGGAGCGCATGGCCGCCTGGTCGGCGGCGGAAAGGCCTTCCAGCGCGCGGCGGTTCACGAAGACCGCGTTGCGCGTGAAGGTGAAGCCGACATGGGTGTAGAAGCGCGCATAGTCCCAGGCGGAGGTGTCCACGCCCGTCACCGCGCTCGTCACCATCGCGTTCACCACGCCGGTGGCGAAGGCCTGCGGGATTTCGGCCGCCTGCACCAGGGTGGGCGTGGCGCCGACCAGGGTGGCGAAGCGGTTGGTCATCACGTTGAAGGTGCGCATGCGGGTGCCGCGCAGCGCCTCCAGCGTCTCCACCGGCGTGTTGGTGTAGAAGCCCGAGGGCGGCCAGGGCACCATGTAGAGCAGGCTCAGCCCCTGGCGCTGGAAGCGCGCCTCGATGAAGGGGCGCGCGGCCTCCATCAGCCGCCGCGCCTCGGCGAAGCTCGTCACCAGCTGCGGGATGCCGTCCACCTCGAAGAAGGGGTCCTCGTTGCCGTAGGCGCTCAGCAGGATCTCGCCCAGCTGCACCTGGCCGCGCTGGGCGCCGCCCTTGATCTGCGGCATCGGCAGCAGCGCGCCGTTGCTGTGCAGCTGCACCTGCACGCGGTCCCCCGTCGCGGCCTGGAGGTCGGTGAGCCATTGCCGCACGTTGCGGGTGTGGAAGTTGCCGTCGGGGTAGGGGGTGGCCATCTGCCAGCGGGCCTGGGCGCGCGCGGCCGTGGCGGTGGCGGCGAGCGCGGTGGCGGCGAGCGCGGGGGCGGCGCCCAGCAGGGTGCGGCGGTTCAGCATGGGTGTTCCTCTCCTCGGTAAAGCGGTGCGGGATGGTCGTCGCGCGCGCGGGGGCGCCGCAAGGGGTGCGGGCATGAGCATGCCGTCATGCGGCGCGGCCCTGCCCAGGCGGCAGGCCGCGCCTGCCCAAGCGGGCGGCAGGCCCCGTCACGTCATCCCTCGTCAGCATCCCTTGGCCGGAACGCTGAGGGATTGGTGATAAAGTGTCAACGAGAATCGTCAGCCCTGGGCGCGGTAGGCTGCCAGCAGGCGCTGCCCCTCCTCGCCGGCGCGGGCCACCCATTCCTCCGTCAGCACGCGCGAGGGCTCGCGCAGCCCCGCGCGCAGCTCCGGCGTCGGCTCCAGCACCTGCATCCCGCGTTCGCGCATGCGCGACACCGCGGCATCATGCGCCTCCGCCGCCAGCGCCCAGCCGCGTTCGCCGGCGCGCGCGGCGGCGGCGCGCATCGCCTCCTGCTGCGCCGCCGGCAGCGCCTCGAAGGCGCGGCGGTTGCAGAACACCGCGTTGTTGGAGGTGGCGACGTTGAGCAGCGTGAAGACGCGCGAGGATTCCCAGGCGGCCGTATCCGCCGCGACCGGCGCGGTGGTGAGCTGCGCGTTGATGATGCCCGCGGCGAAGCCCTGGGCCACCTCGGGCGCGGGCAGCAGCACGCCCTGCGCCCCCACCAGCGCGGCGAAGCGGTTGGAGATGGCGGAATAGGCGCGGATGCGCAGGCCGCGGAACGCCTCGGGCGAGGCCAGCGGCGCCTGGGTGGCGATGCCCACGAAGGGCCAGGGCGCCAGCCACAGCAGCTCCATCCCCTGCCGGCGCAGGCGCTCGGCGATGGCGGGGCCGCGCACCGCCATCAGCCGCCGCGCATCGGCCATGGATGTCACCATGCCCGGCACCTGGTCCATGTCGAAGATGGCGTCCTCGTTGGCGTAGGCGGTCAGCAGGATCTCGCCCAGCTGGACCTGGCCCTGCTGCACGCCGCGCTTGACCTGCGGCTGCGGCAGCAGCGCGCCGTTGCTGTGCAGCTGGATGTCCAGCCCCGACTCGGCGATGAACTGGCGCAGGTTGCGGGTGTGGAAATTCCCTTCGGCGAAGCCGGACGCCGCCTGCCAGCGCGCCTGGGCGGCGGCGGGCAGGGCGAGGGCGAGCGCTGGCGTCGCCAGGATGGCGCGGCGGGTGGGCATGCGTTCCTCCTTCGTTTGGAGGCAGCATGCCCGCTGCGCGTCAGAGCGGGTAGTCCCGCTGCGGGTCCACGCCCGCCGCCTCGATCAGCTTGCGCAGGCGCATCACCTCCTCCGTCGGCACCGAATGGCCGCGGATGTGGAAGTGGCCCTGCGCGCCGTTGAGGCTCACGGCCAGCGACCCCTGGGCGGAGTGCTTCGTTTCCGCCCCCAGCTCCTCCAGCACATGGACCACGGCGTCGGGGTCCAGGTTGTGGTTCAGCGGATGGGCGAAGATGCCGTGCAGCACCTTGCGGTGGCGGTGGTTCATGGGTGGTCTCCCCTTCATCGGTGACGGGCCCATCCTGGCGTCGCGCCGCGCGGCGCGCCTTGCGGTGGCGCATTGCGCGGCAATTTCGCGCGGCGGTGAGTGGTGCCCGGCACCGCACCCCGCCCCACAGGCCAATGCCGCAGGCAAGGCCGGCCAGCCGGCGCCCTCCGCCCAGGCCCGGTACGGCGCACGCAGGATGCGCGCGCCAGGCGCGCGCCGGCAACCTTCAGGGTGCCGAAGCCAAGCGGCCGGAGGCCGCGCCCGGCGTAGCCGCCCGCCCTAGGCGGGCGGCGATGAGGGCACCAGGAAAGCCAGCACTCGGGCCTTCAGCCCGAGTGCGTGACGAAGAGCTTGAGCTCCTCCGCCTCGTGCTCGGCCTCGGCGATGCGGGCCTTCACCAGGTCGCCGATGCTGACCATGCCGGCCAGGCTGCCATCCTGCTCCAGCACCGGCAGGTGGCGGATGCGCCGGTCGGTCATCATCTGCAGCGCCTCCTGCACGGTCGAGCGCGGGGAGACGGTGAACAGCACCCGCGTCATCAGCTGGCCTGCGGTCATGCGCGTCACGCCCTCGCCCAGGCTGGCCAGCGCGCGGACGATGTCGCGCTCGCTGACGATGCCCAGCACCTGCCCGTCGCGCTCCACCACCAGCACGGCGCCGATGCGGTGCTGCGCCAAGGTGCGGGTGATGCTGGCCACGCCGTCCTGCGTGCGCACCGAGACGACCTGGCTGCCCTTGCCCTTCAGGATGTTCGCGATGACCATGTCCGCTGCTCCGGCATGTTAAGGAGCGTTCATCCTGCGCAACCGGCGCGGGTGGCCGCAATGCCCTTTACATGCGGTGCAGCATCCGTTCAGTCCCGGTTAAGAAACCCCGGTGAGCTGGGTCTTCACCAGCTCCGCGAAGCGGCCCTGCGCCGCCAGCAGCGCGCTGAACGACCCGCGCTCGACGATGCGGCCCCCGTCGAAGACCATGATCTCGTCGGCATCGCGCACCGTGCTGAGGCGATGGGCGATGATGAAGGTGGTGCGCCCGGCCATCAGCGCCTTCATCGCCTTGCTGACCTTGGCCTCGGTGGCCGCGTCCAGCGCGCTGGTCGCCTCGTCCAGGATCAGCACGGGGGGGTCCTTCAGCAGGGCGCGGGCGATGGCGAGGCGCTGGCGCTGCCCGCCGGAAAGCGAGGCGCCGCGCTCGCCCACCATGGTGTCGTAGCCCTTGGGCTGGCGGGTGATGAAGTCGTGCGCCTCCGCCATGCGGCAGGCGCGCTCCACCTCCTCCTGCGTCGCGCCGGGGCGGCCGACGAGGAGGTTGTCGCGGATGGTGCGGTTGAACAGCATGGATTCCTGGAACACCACGCCGATGTTCCGCCGCAGCGATTCCAGGGTGATGTCGCGCAGGTCCACGCCATCCAGGGTGATGCGTCCCTCCTGCGGGTCATACAGCCGCTGGAGCAGCTGCATGGAGGTGGTCTTGCCCGCCCCCGTGCTGCCCACCAGCGCCAGGGTTTGCCCGGGCAGCGCCTTGAACGACACCCCATGCAGGATCTTGCCCGAGCGCGGGTAGCCGAAGCCAACCTGGTCGAACTCCACCGTGCCTTCGGCGCGGGCCAGGTCCTGCGCCTCCGCCTTCTCCGGCACCGTGCTGACGGTGTCGAGCACCTGGAAGAACTCGGCCATGGAGGGGGCCTGGAACAGCATGTGGGAGATGAAGGCCACCGCGCCTTCCAGCCGGCCGATCAGCAGCCCGGCGAAGCCCATGAAGGACACGATCTCGCCCACCGTGGCCTGGCCGTTCAGGTGCAGCCAGGTGCCCAGCAGGAAGATCGCGATGACGGTGACGGTGGAGGACGCCCGCGTCATCACGTTCACCAGCGCCCACCAGTTCAGCACGGGGAATTGCTGGTCCAGCACGCGGCGCATGATGTCGCCGAACATCTTGGCTTCGCTGTTCAGCCGGGTGAAGGACTGGACCACCACCACGTTGCTCAGCGCGTCCTGCACGTTGCCGGCGAGTTCCGTGTGCAGCCCCTCCACCTGCGCCTGGGCGGCCTGGGTGCGGCGGATCACCAGCGTGGTCAGCACCGCGAAGACGATGACCAGCGCGATCAGCAGCAGCCCCAGCCGCCAGTTCAGCGTCAGCGTCAGCGGCAGCAGCACCACCATGGAGACGAGCGTGATGAGGTGCTCGCGGAAGAAGGAGAGCCAGATGCCGAACAGGTTGTCCGTGCCGCGCAGCATCACCTTCATCAGCCGGCCCGACTGCACGTCGCCATGGAATTCCAGCGGCAGGGCCAGCACATGCTGGAAGTAGTGGCTCATGCTGGTCAGGCGGTTGCGGTGGGCCATGCGGTCCGCCAGCAGCGCCACCGCCACGTTGGCGACGATGCCCGAGAGGCCGACCGCGGCCCAGACGCCCAGCAGCACGAAGGCCTCGGTCCAGACGACATCCACCGGCAGGCGGTCGGTCTTGCTCAGCAGGTCCACCACCTTGCCGAACAGCACCGGCTCCAGGAACTGCAGCCCGGCCAGGGCCACGGCGGCGGCGGAAAGGCCCACCGCCACCCAGCGGTCATGCTTCAGCAGGGCCAGGACACGCCAGTAGAGCCGGAAGAAATCCATCGTGCCGTCCCGGTTGGAAAAGGTGGGTGCCCCAGTCCTAGGCCCGCGGGCCTTGCACGGCAAACGCCCTTGCGCCAGCTTTGTTGACGAGGAAACATTTCGGGGAACGTCCATCATGGCCACGGGCCGCCGCCTGGCGCTCGCCCTGCCATTCCTGGCCGGGGCGGCCGCGGCGCAGACGGCGCGGCCGCTGCGCCTCATCGCCCCCTTCCCCGCCGGCGGCACCACCGACCTGCTGGCGCGGCTGACCGCCGAGCGCCTGGCCGCCGCCCTGGGCGCGGCCGTGGTGGTGGAGAATCGCGGCGGCGCCGCCGGCGGCATCGGCGCGGCGGAGGCGGCGCGGGCGGAGGCTGACGGCACCACGCTCTTCCTCGCCTCCATCGGCACGGCGGCCACCAACCCGCTGGTCTACCGCCACCTGCCCTACCGGCCGGAGGATCTGGCCGAGGTGGCGCTGCTCTTCGCCCTGCCCAATGTCGCCACCGTCTCGCCGCGCGGGCCCTTCGACAGCCTGGGCGCCTTCATCGCCGAGGCACGGCGCCGGCCGGGCGCGCTCACCTACGGTTCCTCGGGCGCCGGTTCCTCCCTGCACCTGACGGGCGCCATGCTGGGGCACCTGGCGGGGGTGGAGCTGCTGCACGTGCCCTATCGTGGCGGCGGCCAGATGCTGACGGAGCTGCTGGCCGGGCGCATAGACATCGCCTTCGGCAACCTGCCCACCGCCATCGGCCAGATCCGCGACGGCACGCTGCGCCCGCTGGCGGTGACGGGGCCGGCCCGCGCCGCCGCCCTGCCCGCCGTGCCCACCGTGGCCGAGGCCGCCGCCCTGCCGGGCTTCAGCGCCACCGTCTGGTACGGCCTCCAGGTGCCGCGCGGCACCCCGCCGGCCGCCATGGCGCGGCTGAACGCCGCCGCCAACGCCATGCTGGGGGAGGCGCCGGTGCGCGCCCGCCTGGCCGAGCTGGGCGTGGAGCCGCTGGGCGGCACGGCCGAGGCCTTCACCCGCTTCATCGCCGACGAGACCGCCCGCTGGCGGCCCGTCATCGCCGCCGCCGGCATTTCCGTGGAGTGACCGCATGACCCTGTCCCGCCGCCTCGCCCTGCTCGCGCCGCTCGCCCTCCCTTCTATCGCCGCGGCGCAGGCGCCATGGTCGCCCTCGCGGCCCATCCGCCTCATCGTCGGCTTCACGCCGGCCGGCACCACCGACATCGCCGCGCGCATCATCACCGAGCCGCTGAGCCAGCGCCTGGGCCAGCAGGTGATCGTGGAGAACCGCCCCGGCGCCGGCGGCAACATCGGCGGCGACATCGTCGCCAAGGGCGAGCCGGACGGCCACACGCTGCTGATGCAGACCATCTCCGGCGGGGCGATCAACTACCAGCTCTACGGCGCGCGCATGCCCTACCGGCCGGAGGAGCTGTCCGGCGTCTCGCTGGTCACGCGCGTGCCCAACGCCATCTTCGTCAACCCGCAGGTGCAGGCGCGCACGCTGATGGAGCTGGTGGAGCTGGCGCGGCGCAACCCGGGGCGGATGAACATCGGCTCCTCGGGCGTCGGCACCTCCCTGCACATGACGGGCGAGCTGCTGAAGCTGGCCACGGGGATTGACCTGACCCACGTGCCCTTCCGCGGCGCCGGCCCGATGATGCAGGAGATCATCGCCGGGCGCATCGAGGTCGGCGTGGACAACCTGCCCAGCGTGATCGGCCACCTGCGCGAGGGGCGGCTGCGGCCGCTGGCGGTGACGACGCCCACCCGCACGCCCGCCATGCCCGACGTGCCCACCACCGCCGAGGCCGGGCTGCCGGCGGTGGAGGCGACGGCCTGGTTCGGCGTGCAGGTCTCCTCCCGCACGCCACGGAACATCGTCGCGCGGCTGAACCAGGAGATCGAGGCGGTGCTGGCCGACCCCGCGGTGTGGCGCCGCTTCGACGACCTCGGCGGCATGCGCGCGGAGCTCGCGCCCGGCGGCGGCTCGACGCCCGAGGCCTTCGACCGCTTCGTCGCCGCCGAGGTGGCGAAATGGACCGAGGTGGTGCGGCGCTCGGGCGCGACGGTGGAAGGCTGAGGCGCGGCGCGCTATGGGGGCGGCAACCACGAGCCGGAGACCGTCCCCCATGCCGTCGCGCCGCACCGTCCTTGCCCTGCCTGCGCTGCTGCCTGCCGCCGCCCTGGCGCAGGCGCCCTGGGCGCCCACCCGCCCGGTGCGCATCATCGTGCCCTTCACCGCCGGCGGCGCCACCGACGCCACGGCGCGCATCCTCAGCGAGCGGCTGACGCAGGCGCTGGGGCAATCCGTGGTGGTGGACAACCGCCCCGGCGCCGGCGGCAACCTGGGCACCGACATGGTGGCCAAGGCCGACCCCGACGGCCACACGCTGCTGATGGGCACCATCGGCACCGCCAGCATCAACCAGTTCCTGTATCCGCGCCTGCCCTGGAACCCGGCCACCGACCTCGCGCAGGTGGCGCTGGTGAACAACGTCACCAACGCCATCGTCGTGAACCCCGGCGTGCGGGCGAACACCCTGGCGGAGCTGCTGGCGCTGGCCCGCGCGCGGCCGGGTTCGCTCAACTACGCCACGCCGGGCAACGGCACCTCGGGCCACCTATGCGGCGAATACTTGAAGTTCCGCACGCAGACCGAGATCACCCATGTGCCCTTCCGCGGCACCGGCGCGCTGATGCCCGAGCTGCTGGCCGGGCGGGTGGAGGTGGCGGTGGACAACCTGCCCGCCTACATCCCGCACATCCGCTCGGGCGCGCTGCGCATCCTGGCGGTGACGAGCCCGGAGCGCTGGTTCGCCGTGCCGGAGGCGCCGACGGTGAACGAGGCGGGGGTGGCGGGCTTCTCCGCCGTCGCGTGGTTCGGGTTGCAGGCGCCGGGGCGCACGCCCGCGCCGATCATCGCCCGCTGGGCCGAGGCGGTGCGCGCCGCCTGCGCGGAGGAAACGATCCAGGCCCGCTTCCGCGAGATCGGCGCCACGGTGAGCTTCCTGGACCCCCAGGGCTTCGACCGCTTCATCGCCGCCGAAAACGACAAGTGGCGCGAGGTGGTGCGCGCCGCGAACATCCGGCTGGAATAGGAAAAGGGGGCTTTCGCCCCCTTCGTGCGGCGCCGCGGCTTTGCCGCGGCAACGCGGTGCACCCTGCCAGGATCAGCGCCCGGACGGGGTCCCCGCGAAACTGCGAAGCGGTTTCGTGGGGATTACGAATGGCCCCCCCCCCGCGGCGTTGCGCAGCAACGTCGTGGGGAGTGTCAGAACTCCCGCCGCGGCGGGCGGCGGTCCCGCGGCGGCGGCGGCGGGGCGGCCAGATCCGCCTCCAGCTCCTTGATCTTCGCCTTCACGCTGTCGCGCAGCGCGGGCGTGGCATGCGGCTTCATGGAGGCCAGCACCTCCTTCAGGTCGCGCAGCTGCTTCTCCTTCTCCACGCGGGTGCGGGAGATGGGGCGGTTGTCCGAGAGCTGGCCTTCGCGGGAGCGCATGGCCGTCAGACCGCCAGCAGCAGGCGGCGGGGGTCCTCGATGGCCTCCTTCACGCGCACGAGGAAGGAGACGGCCTCCTTCCCGTCCACGATGCGGTGGTCGTAGGACAGGGCCAGGTACATCATCGGCCGGATCTCCACCTTGCCGCCCACCGCCATCGGCCGGTCCTGGATCTTGTGCATGCCCAGGATGCCCGACTGCGGCGGGTTGAGGATGGGCGTGGACATCAGCGAGCCGTAGATGCCGCCATTGGTGATGGTGAAGGAGCCGCCCGCCATCTCCTCCAGCTTCAGCTGCCCGTCGCGCACGCGCTTGCCGAAATCGGCGATGCGCTTCTCGACGTCGGCGAAGCCCAGCGCCTCGGCGTTGCGCAGCACCGGCACGACCAGGCCGTTCGGCCCGCCGACCGCGATGCCCATGTGGACGAACTGCTTGTAGATCAGCTCGTCGCCCTCGATCTCGGCGTTGACGGCCGGGAATTCCTGCAGGGCGGCGACGCAGGCCTTCACGAAGAAGGACATGAAGCCGAGCTTCACGCCGTGCTTCTTCTCGAAGTGGTCCTTGTACTCGGCGCGCAGGGCCATCACCGCGCCCATGTCCACCTCGTTGAAGGTGGTGAGCATGGCGGCGGTGTTCTGCGCCTCCTTCAGCCGGCGCGCGATGGTGATGCGCAGGCGCGTCATCTTCACGCGCTCCTCGCCGGCCTCCAGGCCGCGCGCGGCCTTGGGCGCGGCGGCAGGGGCCTGGGCGGCGGCGGGGCGGGCCAGGAAGTCCAGCACGTCGCCCTTGGCGATGCGGCCATCCTTGGCGGAGCCGGCGCCCACCTGCGCGGGCGTCACGTTGGCCTCCGCCATCAGCTTGGCGGCGGCGGGCAGCGGCGCATGGG
>JBEQBS010000022.1:0-19009 GCA_041639675.1 Rubritepida sp.
TGCGCGTCCCAGCGCCAATGGGCGGCGGCATCGGCCATGGCGGCCAGCAGCGCCTCGGCGGGGGCGGCGCGCAGCGGTTCGACGCGGGCGCGCAAGGCGTCGGGCAGGGCGTCCAGCAGGCCGGGCACCGCCTGCCACAGCGAGAGGTCCCCAACCATCGGCGCCACCACGGCGCGCATGCCGGCGCTCGCGTAGGCCCCGGCCACGGCGTCCAGCCCCTCGCGGGTGGGGATGGGCACCTCCACCGACAGGTCGTAGGCGGCGGTGCAGCCCTTCAGCACCATCTCGGCGGCGCAGAGCAGGGTGGAGAGGTGCTGGTCCTCTAGCGTGCGGCCGCCGCCGATCCAGGGCGAGGCCGCCAGCAGCAGCTCCAGCGTCCAGCGGTCGCCGGTGCCGCGCGCCAGGCCGCCATGGCCGTGGGTGTGGGCGTTCACCAGGCCGGGATGCAGCAGGTGGCCGGACAGGTCCTCCACCACCGTCCCTTCGGGCGCGTCCAGGTTCAGGCCCACGGCGCGGATGGTCGCGCCCTCGATCAGCACCTCGGCCAGCGGCGCGCGCCCGTTGCCGGGGCCGGCGAGGCGGCCGCCGCGCAGCAGCCGCCAGGCGCTCACGCCAGCTCCGCATGGGTCAGGTGCCAGCCGCTCGCGCGGGGTTCGCACCAGATGGGCAGGGCGTTGGGGGTGCGGATGTTGGGTTCCAGCCCCGCCTCGTAGCGGAAGGCGCGGAACAGCGCGCCATGGGCCACCACCAGCACCGGGCCGGGCCGGGCGGTGGCGCGGTTGATGGCGCGCGCCGTGCGCTCGCGCAGCGCCGGGAAGGGCTCGCAGCCGGGCGGGGTGAAGCGGCCGGCGATCCAGTCATCGTACCAGTCGCCCATCGGCTGGCCTTCCTGCTCGCCGAAGCGGACCTCCATCAGCTCCGGATCCTCGGCGGCGATGGGCAGGCCGAGGGCGCGCGCGGCGGCCTCGGCCGTCACGCGGGCGCGGGACAGTGGGGAGGTGACGATCGTGGCGATGCCCTTGCCGCGCAGCGCCTTCGCCGCGCGCTCGGCCTGGGCGAGGCCGATGGCGTTGAGCGGGATGTCGGTCTGGCCCTGCGAGAGCCCTTGCGCGTTCCAGTCGGTCTCGCCGTGGCGGAGGAACCAGAAGGGGATGGGGTTCAGCCTCACGCGGCGAATCCTTCGGCTTGCAGGGTGGGGCGCAGGGCGGGCAGGGCGAAGAGGCGGGCGCGCAGGGCGTGCAGCCGCTCGCCGGGGTCGAGGTTGAGGAAGCCGGCGAAGACCGCCAGCATCGCCAGGGCGCAATCGGCGGCGGTCGGCGCGTCGCCCACCGCCCAGGCGCCATCCGGCAGGCGGGCATTGGCGAAGTCCAGCGCGGCCTGGGCGCGCGTGAGCGCGGCCTCGCGGATGGCGGATTCGGCGGGCGGCGGGCCGAAGCGTGATGGGGCGAAGGCGGGCTGGAAGGCGCCGGGCACCGTCCAGGCCAGCCAGGCGAGCCATTCCATCACCGCCCAGCGCTGCGCCGGCGTGGCGCCGAACAGCGCGGCGCCGGGCGCGGAGTCCGACAGCGCCAGCATGATGGCGGGCGTTTCCGTCACCACCGCGCCATCGGCCAGTTGCAGCACCGGCACCTGGCCCTTGGGGTTGATGGCCAGGAACTCCGGCCTGCGGCCCTCGCCGGCGCGCAGGCTGATCTCCCGCACCTCGCCCGGCGCGCCGGCCAGCGCGAAGGCCAGCCGGCAGGCCAATGAGGAGGTGCGCGTGGAGACCCAGAGGATCAAAGCCCCTCGCGCTCCATCACCCTGCGCACCGCGGGCCGCGCGCGCATGGCGGCGTAGTGCGCGGCCAGCCGGCCGGGCAGCTCCATCTTCAGGCGCTCGGCGCCCCAGAAGGAGACGTAGAAGGGCGCCATGTCGGCGAAGGAATAGCTGCCGGCGAAGAAGTCGCGGCCCTCCAGCGCGGCGTCCAGGGTCTTCAGCCCCTTGGTGAAGATCTCCGTGCCCCGAGCCTTCACGGCCTCGTGGTCGGCCTCGCCGGGGGCGAAGTTCATCGGGCGGAAGATGCGCGAGAAGCCCTGCATGTGGACCGTCGCCACGGCGTAGTCCGTCACCTCCATGGCGCGCGCCAGGGCCTCGGTGCCCTCGGGCAGCAGCTTCGCCTGGGGGTTGGTGGCGGCGAGCCAGTAGGCGATGGCGGGGAACTCGGTGAGGCTCGTGCCGTCCTGCCGCACCAGGGTGGGCACCTTCGACTTCGGGTTCACCGCGGTGAACTCCGGCTTGAACTGCGCGCCCTCGCGCAGGTTCACCGCCTTCGCCTCGTAGGGCGCGCCGATCTCCTCCAGCAGCACATGGATGCCCAGCGAGCAGGCGCCGGGGGCGTAGTAGAGCGTGTTCATCAGGACAGTCCCTCCTTCTTGAGCGCCCGCTCGACGGCGGGGCGGTCGCGCATCGCCTTGCGGTGCGCCTTGAGCCTGGGCGGCAGCTCCATCTGCGCGCGATCGCCGACCGCCCATTCGCAGACGAAGAACAGGGCGGCGTCGGCGATGGAATAGCCGGTGGGCAGCAGCCAGGTGCCGCCCTTCCAGCGCGATTCGATGAGGTCGAGATAGCCCTGCGCCAGGGCCTTGCCCTGGGCCTTCACCCGCGCCTCGTCCTCCGCGTCCTTCGCGAAGTTGGCCGGGCGGAACATGCGGGTGAAGCCCTGCGGGTGCACCGTGCCGCACAGGTAGTCCATCCATTCCAGGCAGCGCGTCTCGGCCTCGAATTCGACGGGGATGAGGTTGCTCATCGGGTTGGACTTGGCCAGCCACCAGGCGATGATGGGCCATTCGGTCAGCACCGTGCCGTCGTCGCGCAGCAGGGCGGGGATCTTGGCCTTGGGGTTGATGGCGAGGAAATCCGGCTGGCGGTTGGCGCCGTCGCGCGTCGAGACCAGCTGCGTCTCGAAGGGCTTGCCGATCTCCTCCAGGATGACGTGGATGCCCAGCGAGCAGGCGCCGGGCGAGTAGAACAGCTTCATGGGGCCCCCCGTGGTGTCTGCGCCGGTTGTAGCGGCGGGGCGGGGAGGGCGCCATGGGGGCACCCGCACCATGGTGGCAGGGTTCGCGTGCTGGCGGTGTGTCCTGGAGACCAAGGAATGGCTG
The DNA here is from genome assembly GCA_041639675.1 of Rubritepida sp. Lineage (GTDB taxonomy): Bacteria > Pseudomonadota > Alphaproteobacteria > Acetobacterales > Acetobacteraceae > Roseococcus. Next base: position 3,141 of record JBEQBS010000022.1, read on the forward strand.
GGGGACCTGGATTCGAACCAAGGCTGCCCGGGTCAGAGCCGGGAGTTCTACCGCTAAACTATCCCCCAGCATGGGATCGCGGCGTCGCGTCGGCCGGGCAGATAGCATCGCCCTCCAGGGGCCGCAACCCCCGGTCCTTTCCTGCTTGCGCGGCACGGCCGGACACCCGATCATGGGCGATAGCTGCCATCTGGGAAACACATGCGCGCCCATCCCCTCCCCGAACCCCGGAGCGGGGCCGAGGAGATGCCGGGCCTGTTCGCCGCGCTCGACCTCGGCACCAACAATTGCCGGCTGCTGGTCGGCGCGCCCATCCGTGGCGGCTTCCGCGTGGTGGACAGCTTCTCGCGCATCGTCCGCCTGGGAGAGGGGCTGGCCCGCACCGGCGCGCTGAGCGACGCGGCGATGGAGCGCACCATCGCCGCCATGGCCGCCTGCGCCGAGCGCCTGACGCGCCGCCGCGTGCGCCACTTCGCCGCGGTGGCCACCGAGGCCTGCCGCCGCGCCACCAACGGCGCCCCCTTCCTGGCCCGCGTGGCGGCCGAGACCGGGCTGCGCCCGCGCATCATCTCCCCGCGTGAGGAGGCCGAGCTGGCGATGGAATCCTGCGCGCCCCTGCTGCAGCGCGAGGATCGCCGCGCCCTGCTCTTCGACATCGGCGGCGGCTCGACCGAGATCGCCTGGATCAGGGCCGGCCAGCGGCCGGAGCTGATCGGCTACGCCTCCATCCCCTACGGCGTGGTGACGCTGGCCGAGCGCGCGGGGGAGGATTGCTACTCCGCCGACGGCTTCCTGGAGGTGGTGGAGGAAGTCACCGCGCGCCTGGCCCATTTCGAGGCGCTGCACTGCATCCGCAGCGAGATCGCGCGTGGCGGCGTGCGCCTCATTGGCACCTCCGGCACCGTCACCACCCTGGCCGGGGTGGTGATGGACCTGCCGCGCTACCGCCGGCAATTCGTGGATGGCGTGACGCTGCCGGCGCAGGAGGCCGACGCGGCGCTGGCCCGGCTGTTCGGGATGGGGCGGGCGGGGCTGTCCGCGCATCCCTGCGTGGGCGCCGAGCGCGCGGATTTCGTGCTGCCGGGCTGCGCCGTCTATGCCGCCATCCGGCGCCTGTGGCCCATCGGCGCGCTGACCGTGGCCGATCGCGGCCTGCGCGAGGGGATGCTGATGCGCCTGATGCGGGGTGACGGGCGGCGCACGCGGCACTAGATCAGGGGCCGCGGGACCGCTGCGCGGCTTCGCGGGGGCCCCGTCCATGGCCCCGGTCCTCCACGCTGGCACCGCGTTGCCCAGCCATCGCACGCGAAGGGCGCCCATGGCCGACCGCAACCTCCACGTTTCCGTCAAGACCGCGAAGTCGCGCTCGAACGCCTCGGCGCGCTGGCTGCAACGCCAGCTGAACGACCCCTACGTGGCCCGCGCCCGCAAGGAGGGCTGGCGCTCCCGCGCCGCCTTCAAGCTGCTGGAGCTGGACGCGAAGTTCCGCCTGCTGAAGCCCGGCCAGCGCGTGGTGGATTTGGGCGCCGCACCGGGCGGCTGGACGCAGGTTGCGCTGAAGGCGGTGGGCGAGCGCGGCCGCGTCGTGGGCCTCGACCTGCTGGAGATGGACCCCATCCCCGGCGCCACGCTCCTGCAAGGCGACTTCACGGAGGATGCGGCCGAGGCCGCGGTGCTGGTGGCGCTGGGCGGCCAGGCGGACCTCGTGCTGTCCGACATGGCGCCCAACACCACCGGGCATGGCGCCACCGACCACATCCGCATCACCGCCCTGGCCGAGCTGGCGCTGGACTTCGCGGAAAAGGTGCTGGCCCCGGGCGGCGCCTTCTGCGCCAAGCTGTTTGCCGGCGGGGCGGAGCGGGAGATGCTCCAGCGCATGAAGGCGGGCTTCGCGAAGGTGTCGCACGCCAAGCCGCCGGCCAGCCGCAAGGATTCCTCCGAGCTGTATGTGGTGGCGCTGGGGTGGCGTGGTCTGGACCAGCGCAGCCAACAGGACTAGGACGGGCCGCCAAGGTCGCGTGACCCGCCGAAAGGTCCATCCGCCATGGCTACCCAGATCGAACCCATCCGCATCGCCGAGGCCTATGCCTTCGACGACGTGCTGATGCAGCCCGCCTATTCCCAGGTGCTGCCCTCCCAGACCGACACCCGCACGCGGCTGACGCGCGAGATCGCGCTGAACATCCCGCTGGTCTCGGCGGCGATGGATACGGTGACGGAGGCGCCGATGGCCATCGCCATGGCGCAGCGCGGCGGCATCGGCGTCATCCACAAGAACCTGAGCGCCGAGGAGCAGGCCGAGCAGGTGCGCCAGGTGAAGCGCTTCGAATCCGGCATGGTGGTGAACCCCGTCATGGTCCACCCGGACCAGACGCTGGCCGACGTGATGGCGCTGAAGGCGCGCCACCGCATCAGCGGCTTCCCGGTGGTGGAGCCCGGCACCGGGCGGCTGGTCGGCGTCATCACCTCGCGCGACGTGCGCTTCGCCACCGACCCCAAGCAGCGCGTCTACGAGTTGATGACCCGCGAGAACCTGGTGACGGTGAAGGAGGGCGTGACGGCCGAGGAGGCCCGCGCCCTGCTGCACCGCCGGCGCATCGAGAAGCTGCTGGTGGTGGACGAGGCCGGGCGCTGCGTCGGCCTCGTCACCGTCAAGGACATGGAGAAGAGCGAGACCCACCCCAGCGCCGTGAAGGACGCCATGGGCCGGCTGCGCGTGGCCGCGGCGACGGGGGTGGGCGAGGACGGGCTGCGCCGCGCCGAGGCGCTGGTGGCCGCCGAGGTGGACGTGGTCGTGGTGGACACCGCCCATGGCCACAGCCAGGGCGTGATGCAGGCCATCGAGCGCATCAAGCGCCTGAGCAACACCGTGCAGGTCATCGCCGGCAACGTGGCGACGCCCGAGGCGGTGCTGGCGCTGATTGAGGCCGGGGCGGATGCGGTGAAGATCGGCATCGGGCCGGGCTCCATCTGCACCACGCGCATCGTCGCCGGCGTGGGCGTGCCGCAGCTGACGGCGGTGATGGAGGGCGCGGCGGCGGCGAAGGAATCGGGCGTGCCCTGCATCGCCGATGGCGGCATCCGCAATTCGGGGGACATCGCGAAGGCGCTGGCGGCGGGGGCCTCCGCGGTGATGATGGGCAGCCTCTTCGCCGGCACGGACGAGGCGCCGGGCGAGACCTTCCTGTACCAGGGCCGCAGCTACAAGTCGTATCGCGGCATGGGTTCGCTGGGCGCCATGGCGCAGGGCAGCGCCGACCGCTACTTCCAGGCCGACATCAAGGACCAGATGAAACTGGTGCCCGAGGGCGTGGAAGGCCGGGTGGGCTACAAGGGGCCGGTGGGCGCGGTGATCCACCAGATGGTGGGCGGGCTGAAGGCGGCGATGGGCTACACCGGCAGCGCCACCATCGCCGAGCTCCAGGCCAATGCGCGCTTCCGGCGCATCACCAATGCCGGGCTGCGGGAAAGCCACGTGCATGACGTGAGCATCACCCGCGAGGCGCCGAACTACCGGGCGGAATAGGCGCTACCAGCGCCGCTCCCACCCACCGCGCTGGGCGTCGCGCAGGCCGGCCTCATAGGCGCGGCGGGCCTCGATCTCGCGCTGCTGGCGCCAGAATTCGCGCCGCATCTCGCGGCGCTCCATGCGGCGCTCCCAGCGCTCGCGCTCCCAGCCGTCATCGGGGTGCTGGGTCCAGTGGGGCGCGGGGGGCTGCCAGCCCCAGGCGGGCTGCGCCTTCGCCGTGCCCGTCATCGCCAGGGCCAGCAGGGCGGCCAGGATCATCCGGTTGCGCATGGTGCCGGGCCTCCTTCGCGCCCGTGGCCTGATGCTGCGCGGCCAGGATGGCGGCGGTGCGGCGGCCATCGCCATGGCTTCGCCATCGGCGCGGCGTCTGCCACAAGGGGGCATGACACCGCGCGCCTTCGTCTTCGACGCCTATGGCACCCTGCTGGACGTGCATTCCGCCGTGGCGCGCCATGCCGCGCGGCTGGGGCCGGCGGCGGCCGCCGTCTCCGCCCTGTGGCGGCAGCGGCAGCTGGAGTATTCCTGGATCCTGTCCGCCACCGGCGCCTATGAGGATTTCGCCGTGCTGACGGATCGCGCGCTGGGCTTCGCCCTGGCCAGCCACGGCATCGCCGACGCCGCGCTGCGGGAGGACCTGCTGGCAGCCTACCGGAACCTGGCCGCCTTCCCGGACGCCGCCCCGGCCCTGGCGCGGCTGGCGGCGCGGGGCATCCCCGCCGCCATCCTCTCCAATGGCGAACCGGCGATGCTGGAGGCCGCGGTGGCCGCCAGCGGGCTGCGGCTGGATGCGGTGCTGTCGGTGCATCCGCTGCGGCGCTTCAAGCCGGATGCGGCGGTGTATCGCCTGGCCACCGAACGCTTCGCCTGCCAGCCGCACGAGATCGCCTTCGTCTCGGCCAATGCGTGGGACGCCTTCGGGGCGGCGCGCTTCGGCTGTCGCGTCTCCTGGCTCAACCGCGCCGGCGGGCCGGTGGAATACCGGCTGGACGAGACCGCGACCATCATCCCCTCGCTGGACCAGCTGCCATGACCCCCGAAGCCCGCCTCGCCGCCGCCATTGACCTGCTGCACGCCCTGGCCGATCAGCCCCGCCGCCCGGCCGATGCCATCGCCGCCGAGTTCTTCCGCGCCCGCCGCTACATCGGCGGCGGCGACCGCCGGGCCGTCAGCGACATGGCCTGGGGCGTGGTGCGCCAGCGCCTGCGCCTGGAATGGTGGCTGCGGACCCTGGGCCTGCGCGCCACCCCGCGCCTGCTGGCCCTGGCCCACCTGATGCTGGTGGAGCACCGCAAGCCGAACGACGCCGCGCGCCTCTTCGAGGGCGGCCGCTACGGCGCCGGCAGCCTGGATGTGGGCGAGCAGGAAGCGGCCCGCCTGCTGGTGGGCAAGCCGCTGGTCGGCAAGGAGATGCCGGACGAGGCGCGCCTGAATCTGCCCGCCTGGGCGCTGCCCGGAATGCGCCGGCGCTTCGGCGATGCGCTGGAGGCCGAGGCGAGGGCGCTGGAGGGCACCGCCCCGCTGGACCTGCGCGCCAACGCCCTGAAGGCCACCCGCGCGGAGGCCCGCGCCGCCCTGGGCCTGCCGGCGGAGGACACCGCCTTCTCCCCCTGGGGGCTGCGGCTGCCGGCGCGCACGCCCATCGCCGCTAACCCGGCCTATCTGGGCGGGCTGGTGGAGGTGCAGGACGAGGGCAGCCAGCTCATCGCCGCGCTGGTGGGGGCGAAACCCGGCATGCGGGTCGCGGATTATTGCGCGGGTGCCGCAGGGAAGACTCTGGCCATGGCCGCGACGATGCAGAACCAGGGCCGGATCACCGCCTGCGACGTCTCGGCGCCGCGGCTGGAGGGTGCGGCGAAGCGCCTGCGCCGCGCCGGCATCCACAATGCCGAGACGCACCTGCTGGAACCGGGCGACCGCTGGGCCAAGCGCCGCGCCGGCCAGTTCGACCGCGTGCTGGTGGATGCGCCCTGCACCGGCACCGGCACCTGGCGCCGCAACCCCGATGCCCGCAGCCGCACCACGGCCGAGGATCTGGCGGAGCTGGTGGCGAAGCAGGGTGAAATTCTCTCCATCTCGGCGCAGCTGGTGCGGCCGGGCGGTAGGCTCGCCTACGCGACGTGCTCGCTGCTGCCCGAGGAGGATGAGGACCAGGTGGAGCGTTTCCTGGGGGAACACGCGGAGTTCCGCATCGTGCCGCTGGCCACCGCCTGGGGCGAGGCCGGCCTGCCCGGCGCGCCGCCCTGCGACGGGCCGCACCTGGCGCTGAGCCCGGCCGCGCATGGCACGGATGGGTTCTTCTGCGCCGTGCTGGAACGCGGCGGATGACGGTGACGATCCGCCGCGCGCGCGCCGGGGACGCGACCAGCATGGCGCGCGTCCATGTCGCCGCGTGGCGGAACGCCTATGCCGGGCTGCTGCCGGATGCCTACCTGGCGAACCTGTCGGTGGCGCGGGAGGCTGCGGGGTATGAGCAGGGCATCGCCATGGGGCGTGGCGGCCATGCGGGCTTCCTGGCCATCGCCGACGGGACGGAAACGCCGGGCGGCGGCGTCGTGGGCTTCGTCACCGGCGGCTTCGCGCGCCGGCCCGGCATCGCCGAGGGCGAGGTGGAGACGCTCTACCTGCTGGACGACTTCCGGGAGCGCGGCATCGGGCGGCGGCTGATGCGCGCCATGGCCAGCCACCTGGCGAGCCTGGGCGCCGGCAGCGCCTTCGCCTGGGTGCTGGAGGGCAACCCGAGCCGTTTCTTCTACGAGCGCCTGGGCGCCAAGCCGGCGGCGCGCGAGGTGATCCGCTTCGCCGGGGCGGAGCTGCCGCAGCGCGCCTATGCCTGGGACGCCATCCACACCCTGCTGACCGCGACGGCGGCGAGCCAGAAGCCCGGGTAGGGCGAGGGCGCCAGCGGTCAGTGGGCCCCGGCGAAGGCCAGCATCATCGCATAGACCTCCTTGGTCACGGCCCCCAGGGTGCGGCCCAGCTCCTCCAGGTTCGCCACCTGGTCCACGCGGGCGGCGGCCTTGTCCTGCTCCGCGGCGGACAGGATCAGCGGGATCAGCCCGGCGGCGCGGGCCAGGCCGATCATCAGCGATTCGCGCGGCTCGGGGATGCCGTCGCCCAGCAGGATGTCGCGCAGGCGGGCGCGCACCTCCTTCACCTCGGCCTCGCCCGGCGCGGCCTTGGGATAGCGCCGGTCGGGGAAGACCCAGAGGAAGCGGCCCTCCTCCTTGCGCAGCACGCCCTTGGTGGTCAGGCTGTCCAGCACCATGGCGCGGAAATGCTCGGTCTTCCGCCCGATCTCGACGATCCAGTGGCGGCTGTCATGGACCACGCGGCTGGCGGCGATCAGCATCAGCGCCTCGTCCAGCACCGGGTCGCGCGTGGTGGACTGGTCGGTGACCATCAGCCGCTCCAGGTCGGTGTCCACCCGGCCCTGCAGCGACAGCTCCATCAGGATGGCGCTGGCCAGGGCGTAGTCGCCGGCCGGCGCGGGCAGGCCGATCGGGCGGCCGGTGCGGTCGTCGAGGAGGAGGAGCATGATCTCCTCCGGCATGGTCAGCATGGTGGCGCGCCTTGTCCTGAATCGGCGCCGGCAGGGTGCGTTCCGGCGGGCGTGGCGGTCAACCCTCGTTCAGGTTGAGGTTGGCCCGCCGCGCCACCTCGGCCCAGCGCCGCACATCGGCCTCGATGTCGCGGGACAGCTCCGGGTCCACCGCGAAGTCGGGCTCGAAGCCGCGCGCGCGCAGCTCCCCCACGAAGCGCTCGTCGCCGAGGATGCGGCGCCCCGCCTCCTGGATGCGCGCGCGGATGGGGGCGGGCGTGTTGAGCGGCGCGCAGAGCGAATAGGTCAGCTCCGCCGCATAGCCCGGCAGGAAGTCGGCCATCACCGGCAGGTCCGGCAGCAGGGAGGAGCGGCGGGCGGAGGAGGTGGCCAGCGCGCGCACCCGCCCATCCTCGATCAGCGGCAGCACGGCGGAGATGGAGCCGAACATTACCTGCACCTCGTCGCCGATGATGGCCGCCACCGAGGGGCCGGTGCCGCGGTAGTGGATGTTCTCCATCCGCGTGCCGGCCATGAGGTCGAACATCACCGCCGCCAGGTGCTGCTGCGCCAGCGGGCCGGAGGTGCCGTGGTTCACCCGCCCCGGGCGCTCCCGCAGCCAGGCGATGAACTCGGGCACCGTGCGCGCCGGCACCGAGCGGTTCACCACGAGGATGTTGTGGGTGATGAGCACGCGGGCGACGTGGTCCACCACCGTGCGCGGGTCGAAGCCGTCGCGCAGGATGGAGAGCGTGCCGTTGTACATCAGCGTCGAGCCGTCGGGCGGGGCGGCGCCCACGGCGCGGGTGCCGATCATGCCGCCGGCGCCGCCGCGGTTCTCCACCACCACCGGCTGGCCCCAGTGCTCGCTCAGCCTCTGCGCCACCATGCGCCCGCTGATGTCGGTGCCGCCGCCCGGCGCGAAGGGCACGATGAGGCGGATGGGCTTGTCCGGCCATTGCCCCTGCGCGAGTGCGGGCGTGGCCAGCGGCAGGGCGAGCAGGGCGCGGCGGTGCAGCATGGGGGTCCTCCTGGTGCCCGTCATGGTGCGGGCTTCCTTCGTGGTGCGGTGGCCAGCACGCCGGCCGCCTCCAGCGCGTCCAGCTCCGCCGCCGGCACGCCTGCGGCGCCCAGCACGGCGCGGTTGTCCGCACCCAGCTTGGCGCAGCCGGCGGCGAGCACATGGGCGTGCCCGCCGAAACGCCAGGGCACGCCCTTGGCCGGCTGGCCCGCGGGGTCGCGCAGGATGGCGGTGCCGGACTGGAACTCCGGCGCGGCGGCCAGGGCGGGGCCGTCGCGGAACGCCGTTTCCGGCGCCGGGCGCGGCGCCTCCGGCACGCCGGCGGCGGCGGCGATGAAGGTCTCGCCCAGCAGGAAGGCGGTCAGCTCGCGCTGGCTGAGGTCGAGATGCGTGCCCTCGCCGGTGGCGTCGCGCCGGGCCAGGGCGGCGATGATGGCGCCGGCGGCGAAGAGGCACACCACCTGGTCGGGGTAGTTGATGTTGCGCCCGGTGATGAGGGGCTGCCCCTCGGGCCCGGTCTGCGCGGCCAGCCCGGCCGTGGCCTCCAGCGTCGAGCCGAAGGAGACCATGTCGCGCTCCGGCCCGTCCTCGCCCTGGGAGGAGATGGAGGCGATGACCAGCCGCGGGAAGCGCGCGCGCAGGGTGGCGGGCGCCAGCCCGAAGGATGCGAGGACGCCGCGCCGGTAGTTCTCCACCAGCACGTCGGCGCCTTCCAGCAGGCGGAACAGCGCCGCCTGGCCGCGCGGATCCTTGAGGTCGAGGCAGACGGACCGCTTGCCGCGGTTGGTGAACAGGAAGAAGGGGGAACGGTTCCACCAGTCGGTGCCGGGGTCGGCGCCCACCCAGTCGCGGAAGGGGTCCAGCGCGCCGGGCCCCTCCACCTTCACCACCTCGGCGCCGAGGTCCAGCAGCAGGGTGGCGCTGGCGGCACCCGCGGTCAGCCAGCCCAGGTCCACCACGCGGATGCCATGCAGCGGCGCGTCAGGCGGCATCGGCGGCGCTCCAGGGGGCGGCGGCGCCGTCCCACAGCAGGGGCAGGCGCGGCATGCCGTCGGGGGCCAGGAAGCCGCGCGCGCGGTGCTGCCGGTCCGCCAGCAATTCGCGCGGGCTCAGCACAGGGCCGATCGGGATGCGCCGCGCCTGGGCGGCGGCGGTGATCTCCGCGCGGGTGCGGCCGGCGAACCAGGGGGCCAGCACGGAGTCGAGTTCGGCCAGGTGGGCGCCGCGGCTGGCCTGGGTGGCGAAGCGCGGCTCATGCAGGCGCGGGTCGCCCACCAGGTCGCGCAGGGCCGGCCAGTCCTTGGCCATGTAGACGAGGGCGACATGGCCATCGGCGGCGGGCAGGGTGTGCCATTCGTCACGCGTGCCGGCGGCGCTGCCCAGCAGCAGCACGGAGGCCGCGGCCTTCCAGTTCAGCCAGCAGCAGGTGTCGAAGAGCGAGACATCCGCGACCTCGGGCCGGCCGGCGCGCAGAAGGGCGGCCAGCGCGGTGAAGCCCGCAAGCCCGGTGGCGTAGCTGGGCTGGTGGCCGCCCAGCGGGTGCCCGCCGGTGGCGGCCAGCATGCCGGAGAGCGCCATCAGCCGCGCCTCGCTGGTGGGCGGGTCCTCGCCGGGGCCGAAGGTGCTGACGCGCAGGCGGATGGGGGCATCGGTGCCTTCCAGCGCGGCGGCGTCGCCCATGGCGGCGGCGAAGGGGCCATCGCCGGCCACGCGGCCCCGCAGCAGGAAGCGCGCGGTGGCGCTGGCGCCATCCGGCAGCAGCGGCGGCAGGGCGCGCAGGGGGTCTCCCGGCGCATCGGGCCGCACCACCGTGGCGCCGAGGTCGGCCAGCAGGCGGCCGGCCATCGCCACGGCAAGGGCGTGGGGCAGCTGCGCGGCGTGGGCTGAGAGGTCCAGCACGCGCGTTCCGGCGAAGGGCGCGCTCACACGCCCTGGCCCGGATTCTTCTGGCCGGCGGCGAAGCGCGCGCCGCCCTCGATCTGCGCCGAGGAACGCTCGCGGATCGTGGCGTTCACCCACTGGCCGTGGTCCATCGCCGCCTGCCAGTCGGTGATCTCGGCCGGGATGCGGTCCAGCGCGCGCTTGCTTTCCTCCAGCGCCGCGGCGTCGAAGCGCGCCACCTGCTGCGCCAGCTCGCGCGCGCGCGGCAGCAGCGCCTCGGGGGCGACGCATTCATTCACCATGCCCCAGCGCGCCGCCGTCTCGCCATCTATGCGGTTCGTCGTCAGCACCAGCCAGGCGGCCTGCTTGCGGGTGACGCCCGAAAGCTGGATCGCCGGGCCGGCCATGCCGGGATAGGTGGCGAAGCCCATCTCCGGGCAGCCGATGCTGGCCCGGGTGCTGGCGATGGCGAGGTCGCAGACGTTGATGAGGGTCGCACCCCCGCCCAGCGCCAGCCCGTTGACGGCGGCGATGAAGACGGCCGGATGCGCGCGGATGGCCATGTTGACGGCGATCCAGTGCTCGCCCGCGCCCTCGATGCCGGCCACGCGGTCCTGCTCGCGCTCCTTCAGGTCCATCCCGGCGCAGAAGGCGGCGCCGGTGCCCGTCAGCACGATGGATTTCGCCTTGCCCTTCAGCGCCGCGAAGGCATCCAGCAGCGCCTGGCGGGTGGCGCGGTCCACCGCGTTGCGCTTGCCCTCGCGGTCCAGGCGGATTTCCGCCCAGCCGTCATGGGTGGTGACGTCTATCGTCATGCCGCTGGTCCGAACTGGGGAAGGGTGAAGCCCTCGGGGCCGCCGGGGAAGCGCACGCGCAGCGCCATGCCGATGCGGCATTCCGCGGGCGTCATGCCGTCGAGGTTGGTGAGCAGGAAGGGGCCTTCCGTCAGCTTCACCATCGCCACCGGATAGGGCAGCTCGTCCTTCATCCCCGGGAAGTAGGACTGGTGGAAGACGACGAAGGAGAAGAGCTCGCCCTCGCCGGATGCCTCCACCCAGGCCCAGTCGGGTCGGCCGGTGAAGGGGGAGACGGGGGCGGGCGGGAAGAAGCACCTGCCCGTTTCCGTGCAGCGTTGCAGCAGCAGCCGCCCTTCGTTGCACGCCTCCCAGAAGGGGCGGTTCCAGTTGTCCACCAGGGGCCTGGGCCGTGTCGCGAGGCTCATGCGTCCCTCCGCAGGATCAGGCTCTGGGCGATGTTGGTGGCGCAGATGTACTGCATGGCGTTGACGCCCTTGATCTGCCGCACGCCGCAATCGTCGCGCAATTGCCGCACGCATTCGGCGATGATGCCCCAGCCCTGCATGTAGCTGTCCGACAGGTGCCCGCCGGAGGTGTTGGTGGGCCAGCGGCCGCGGCCCAGCTCCAGCGTGCCGTCCTTCACGAAGTCGCCGGATTCGCCGGGCTTGCAGAAGCCCAGCCCTTCCAGGCTGAACATCACCGTGGGGGTGAAGTTGTCGTAGATGCCCAGGCCGCCGATCTCCTCCCGCCCGATGCCGGCGCGGTCATAGACGCTGCGGCAGGCCGAGAGCGTGGGCAGCCAGTGGTCGTCCGGCGGGGCGGAGCCATAGGCGAAGCGGTCCTGCCGCGCATAGCCGGAGAGCAGCACGGCGGGGCGGCGCAGGTCCCGCGCGCGCTCCGCGCTGGTCATGATCCAGGCCACGGCGCCGTCATTGATGAGGCAGTAGTCCAGCAGGTGCAGCGGCTCGCAGATCGGCCGCGCCTTCGCGTGGTCCTCATGCGTGATGGGGCGGCCATGCATCACCGCATCCGGGTAGAGGCAGGCATGCTTGCGGAAGGCCACCGCCACATGGCCGAGATCGGCATGGGTGGTGCCGTAGTCGTGCATGTGCCGGCGCCACATCATGGCGTGGCTGGCGCCCGGGCTGGTCATGCCCCAGGGGGACCACTGGCTGTCGCCGCCGCCATAGGTGACGCGCTGCGAGCGGCCGTTGTTGCCATAGACCAGCGCCACGGTCTTCGCGGCACCCGAATGGATGGCCTGCGCCGCCAGCGCCAGCGAGACGGCGGAGAAGCGGCCCGGCGCCTCGGTCAGCAGGCAGTATTGCGGGTTGATCCCCATCATCTCCGCGAAGCGCTCATAGGAGGGGATGCGGTTGACGATCAGCCCGTCAATGTCGCCCGGCCGCAGCCCGGCATCGTCCAGCGCGGCGTTCAGCGCCTCGCAGCCCAGGCCGTAGCTGTCGGTCTCGGGGAAGTTGCCGTAGCGAGTGGTGCCGATGCCGGCGAAGGCGACCTGGTCGCGCAGCGCCCAGGGGGCATGCAACGCCGGGGCGGGCAGGGGGGTGTCTGGTGGCATGGCGGTTCCTCTGGGCCGCAGACTGCGCCGGCGGCACGGCATCCGCCAGCGCGTCCTGCCGCGCCCTAGGCAAACCAGGGGTTTGGGTGTGGAATGGCGCGCCATGCGCCTGCCGCCCCTGCCCGACCTGCACGCCTTCGCCCTGCTGGGCGAGACGCGCAGCCTGACGCGCGTGGCGGCGGCGCTGAACGTGACGCAGCCGGCGGCGGCCAAGCGCATCCGCGCGCTGGAGGCCTGGCTGGGCGTGGCCCTGGTGCAGCGCCACGCCAACCGCATCACCCTGACGCCGGCCGGCGCGGAGTATGCCCAGGCGGTGGGGCAGGCGATGCGCCAGGTGGCCGGCGCGACGGAGGCGCTGCTGCGCCCGCCCGCCGGCCCGCTGCGGGTGCGCGCCTACACCACCTGGGCGCTGCGCTGGCTGATCCCGCGGCTGCCGCGCTTCCAGGCGTTGCAGGCGGGGCTTTCGGTGGAGGTGACGACCTCGCTGGAACCCGTGGATTTCGCGAGGGATGCGGTGGATGTGGCGGTGCGCATGGGCCCGGCGCGGCACCCGGTGCCGGGCGCCACGCGGCTGGTGCGCCATGCCGTGGCGCCGGTGGCGCGGCCGGGGGTGACGCTGGCGGCAGGGCCGGTGCTGGTGAGCCTGGCGCGGCCGCATGACTGGGATGGCTGGGCGGCCGCGCGCGGCGTGGCGCTGCCGGCGGCGCGCGTGGCCTTCGAGAGCACGAGCCTGGCGATCCAGGCCGCGCTGCAGGGCATGGGGGTGGCGATCACCGCGCCGGCCTTCGTGGAGGCGGAGCTGCGCGCCGGCACGCTGGCCCTGCTGGACCCGGCGCCGCTGGAGACGGATGACTGGTACTGGCTGCTGCTCGCCCCCGGCCGGGTGCGGCCGGAGGCGGCGATGTTCTCAGGCTGGCTGATCCACGAGATCAGCCAGGGCTGAGCGCTACTGCGCCGTCGAGGCGCGCTGGAGATAGGCCAGCAGGTCGTTCATCTGCTGCTCGTTGCGGATGCCCACGAAGCTCATCGAGCCGCCGGGCACCACCGCCTTGGGATCGGTGAGGTAGGCGCGCAGCGTCGCCTCGTCCCACTTCAGCCCGGCCGCCGCGCGCTCGCGCATCGGGTTGGAGTAGCGGAAGCCCTCCACCTTCGCCGCCTCGCGGCCCCAGACGCCGTGGAGGTTGGGGCCGACGCCGTTGCGGCCGCCCTGGTTGATGGTGTGGCAGGCCCGGCACTGGTTGAACACGCGCTGGCCCGCATCGGCATCCTGCGCCATGGCCTGGCCCAGCGGTGCGGCGGCCAGCAGCGCCGCAGCGAAAACCCAACCCCGCATCTCGAATCACTCCTTCACATCACGGAAAGCGATGCCTTCCCACTTGCCCCGGAACGCGCCGCCGGCAAGGGCGGTTGGCGCTCAGTCGGACGCCATGACGCGGACGTAACGTCCGGGCGCGTCCTCGATCGCCGGCAGCCTGCCACTGCCCGGCACGCGGGCCGGCACGCGGGCGGCATCCTGCGCCGTCACCCAGCGCTGCCAGTCCGGCCACCAGGAGCCCGCCATCTCGGTCGCGCCGGCGAACCAGTCATCGGGCGAAGGGGGCAGGGCCTCGTTCACCCAATGCGAGTACTTGCCGGAATCCGGCGGGTTCACCACGCCGGCGATGTGGCCCGAGGCGGCGAGGACGAAGCGCACCGGCCCGCCGAAGACCTGCGTGCCGCGATAGGTGCTCTTCCAGGGCGCGATGTGGTCCTCGCGCGTCGAAATCATGTAGGTGGGCACCTTGATCTTGCGCAGGTCAATGGGGGTGCCCAGGAGTTCGATGGCGCCGGGCTTCACCAGGTCGTTCTGCTGGTACATGCGGCGCAGGTAGAAGCTGTGCATGCGCGCGGGCATGCGGGTGCTGTCGTCGTTCCAGTAGAGCAGGTCGAAGGGGAAGGGGTCCTGGCCGAGCAGGTAGTTGTTCACCACGAAGGACCAGATGAGGTCGTTGGCGCGCAGCATGTTGAAGGTCGTCGCCATCTCGGAGCCATCGAGGAAGCCCCGCTTGTTCATCTTCTCCTCAAGGGCCTTGAGCTGCTCCTCGTCAATGAAGACGCCCAGCTCGCCCGCTTCCTCGAAGTCGGTCATCGTCACGAAGTAGGTGGCGGACTTGATGCGCGTGTCCTTGCGGGCGGCCATGTGCGCGAGCGTCGTGGCCAGCAGCGTGCCGCCGAGGCAGTAGCCGATGGCGTTGACCTGCTTCTCGCCCGTGGCCTGCTCGATGGCGTCGAGCGCGGCCAGCACGCCTTCCACCATGTAGTCGTCGAAGCCCTTCTGGGCCAGCGCCTCATCCGGGTTGACCCAGGAGCAGACGAAGACCGTGTGCCCCTGCTCGATGGCCCAGCGGATGAAGCTGTTCTTGGGCCGCAGGTCGAGGATGTAGAACTTGTTGATCCAGGGCGGGAAGATCAGCAGCGGGCGCTTGAGCACCGTCTCGGTGGTGGGGGTGTACTGGATCAGCTGCATCAGCGGCGTCTCGAACACCACCTTGCCGGGCGTGACCGCGATGTTCTCGCCGACCTTGAACTTGCTGTCGTCGGTCATGCGGATGCGCAGCTTGCCCTTGCCGCGCTCCAGGTCGCCCAGCAGGTTGCTCAGGCCCTTGAGCAGGTTGGTGCCGCCGGTCTCCGCGGTGCGGCGCAGCACCTCGGGGTTGGTCATCACGAAGTTGGCGGGGCTCATCGCGTCCACGAACTGGCGCGTGTAGAAATCCACCTTCTGCGCGGTCTTGGGGTCCAGCCCCTCGGCGGAATTGACCGTGTTGGTGAAGTAGCGGGCGGAGAGCAGGTAGGATTGCCGGATGAAGTCGAAGACCTCGTTCTCCCGCCAGGCGTCGTCCTTGAAGCGGCGGTCGCCCTTGGGCTCCTCGATCACCGGGCCGACGCTCTCGCCCATCATGCGGCGCGCGGTGTTGGACCACAGCGTCAGGTAGTCCTGCCAGAAGCCGATCTGCGCCTGCACCATCCGCGCCGGGTTGGTCATCAGCCGCGTCGTCATCTCCATGAAGGCGGAGCCGATGTTCAGCGGGTCGGCGCTGGGCGATTCCTCGCCCTGGCGCTTCAGGAAGTCGGCGACGATGCGCTGCCCGCGCTCGGCGACCTCGGCCATGGTGCGCGTCACCAGGGCGGGATCGGGCAGCTTCAGGTCCGGGCCGTTGCTGTTCTCGCTCACGTGCTGCCCCTTCCGGCTTTGGCGTGCGGCGCAGGGGGCGCTATGGGTAGGCGGAAGCCAGGAAGCCGGACCGCCGCCGCATGAGTGCCCCGAACCGCAGGAATCCTCCCCTTCAACCTAGGCGGCAGCCCGGTGCGCTGCAAGCGATCCCGCTGCTCCTCCTGCTCGGCGGCTGCGCGGCGGAGTCCATGCCCAACCCCACCCGCTTCTGGCGCGACCTCAGCGGCGCCTCGGCCGACCGGCGCCTGCTGCCGCCGGGCCTGGACCGGCCGACGCCCAACCTGGCCAGCGTGCCCCCGGTGCCCGAGCGCCC